>CAWUMT010000212.1:0-3032 GCA_963923735.1 uncultured Acidimicrobiales bacterium | reverse complement strand
CGCCCCGCCGTGGCGGGCGCTGCCGGTGTCATCGGCGGAGCAGCCGCCATGGGCACGGTCGGATTCCGACCCCCCTCGGCCGATGAGCTCACCCAGGCCACACCTGCGGTGAGTGGGCCCGTCGCCACCGGCGTCACGCCACGTGCGACGACGACGCCCATCGAGCCCACGGTGGTGGCCGCCCCGTGGTCACTCGAGGACGAGACCATGGTCGGCGGCTTCCCCGGGGAGCCCACCCCTCCAGGCGGCCATCCCCATGCCGCTCACGCCGCCCATCGAGGACGCCGTCGTCGCTGGTTGTGGATCGTTGCAGTGGTCATCGCCCTGATCGCAGGCTTCGCCGCGTTCGCCATCGGCACCAAGATGTTCACGCCCTCCGTGAACGTTCCCAGTGTGGTGGGCCAGAGCGAAGCGGCGGCGAAGGCGACGCTCAAGGGCAAGGACCTGGGAGTCACCTATTCCCCGGCGAAGTACTCCACGACGGTGGCCGAAGGAAAGGTCATCTCGCAGAACCCCAAGGCCGGAGCAAGCCTCAAGCAGGGTTCCTCCGTCGCCCTCGTGCTCTCCCGAGGCCTTCCCCCGGTCAAGGTGCCCAAGTTCACGGGCTACACCTGTGACCAGGCCATCGCTGCACTCAAGGCCGTGCACCTCAACGGCACGTGTCCTCCCGAGCAGGCGACCTTCTCCGCAACGGTGCCGAAGGACCAGGTCGCCGGCTGGTCGTACAACAACCAGGACAACCCCATCGAGGTCCCCTACAACTCCTCGATCATCCTGAAGCTCTCGAAGGGTCCGCCGCCCATCCCGGTCCCCACGGTGAGCGGGAGCTACGACCAGGCCGCCGCAGCGCTCACGGCCGCCGGCTTCGTGCCGGTCAAGGCAACGGCCTTCTCGGCGTCAGTGCCTGCGGGTCAGGTCATCTCGACCACGCCCGCCGCAGGAGCTCTCGCTCAGAAGGGTGACCAGGTCACCATCACGATTTCTCTCGGCGTGGGGGTCACGGTCCCGGGCGGCCTGGTGGGGAGCTCGCCGGTGACGGCGGCGGCGAAAGTCTCCGCCGCAGGACTCAATCCCGTCCTGCAGAACTGCGGTTCGGTGATCAAGTCAGTGAACCCCGGTTCGGGCGCCACCGTGGCCAAGGGCTCCAGCATCACGCTGGCCTGCTAGCGGCACGTCTCATGGCGCACGAAGGATGTCCGTTGTGCGAGGCCGAACGCCTCACCCACTGGTACGTCGATGACGAGGTCTGCTGGGTAGCTGACTGCACCGTCTGCGACACGCCCATGGTCGTGTGGAAGCAGCATGGAACTGAGCCCGATGAGGCGACGCTCGCACACATGATGGAGCAGCTCTCGGGGGCTGCGACCGAGCGATTTGGGGAAGGTGGCTGGTATCTCGACCGAGAGATGCGTCAGATCCCCAACCACTTCCACGCACACGGCCGGGATCCCGGGTGGTGGAATCGCCTGATGGCACGTCGCCAGATCTGATCGAGATCCTCAGGTCGAACCGGGGGGTCCGGCCGGTAGGGTTCAACTCCGGTGAACCCTCCACTGGACGAATCGGACCGGATCCGACAGAACACCCCTGAGGTGCTGCTCGATTCGACGGGCGATCCAGGCGCCTTCGAATTCGACGTCATGGGAGCCGAGGCCTCCTCGGATCTCAACTGGTTCCAACTGCTGAGGGCCCGCACGCAGGCCCGATCGAGTGCCTCGAACTCATATCGGTGGTGGGTGCTCGCCGCGCTCCTTGCGGGAGTCCTTGCACTCAACTTCACCTTCACGGTCTTCATCGTCAGCCTCCCCAAGGTGGCTGACGAGTTCCACACTTCGGTCACGGTTCTCACCTGGACGATGACCGGACCACTGCTGGCCTATGGCCTCGCCGCACCGTTGCTCGGCAAGGCCGGTGACGTGTTCGGCCATCGCCGGCTCTACCTCTTGGGGCTCGGTGGAGCGATGGCCGCAGCAGCAGCCACGGCGTTGGCGCCAGACCTCATCACCTTGATCGGCGCGCGAGCCCTCGAAGGTGTCCAGGGAGCAGCGACGGGCACGGCGTCGATGGCGCTGATCATGAACACGTTCGAGCCCCAAGAGCGGGTGAAAGCCATGGGCTGGTGGTCCCTCGCTGCCGCTGGCGGCCCCGTCATCGGCGTCTCGGTGGGTGCACCCGTCATCGAGGCGCTCGGATGGCGTGCCCTGTTCTGGATCCAGTTGGTGGCCATCGCCGTGGCCTTCGTGGTCGTGTTCTTGATCCTGCCCACGACCAAGCGCTCGCCCGAGGTCGAAGCGGTAGAACGAGCACGCGCTCGCGCGGAGTTCCGCTCGATGGACTGGTGGGGCTCGAGTGCACTCAGCCTGTCGGTCACCGCCCTGATGCTTGGACTCTCCTTGGCACCCCAAGAGGGGTGGTCGAGTCCGATCATCATCAGTTCGATGGTGGTCTGTGTGGTGGGGATGGCCTTCTTCGTGGTTCGGATCAGGACGGCGGCGAACCCTCTGATTCCTCCGCACCATTTTCGGCAACGCAACTTTGTCTTGCCCATCGTGATCCGCGGCACGGCGGCGTTTGCCTACTTCGGCGCGTTCTACCTCTTCCCTCTCCTGATGGAGGAGGGATATGGCTCGTCGATCTCGAAGGTGGGGGCACTGGCGGTGCTGCGGCCAATCACCTTCGGACTCTCCGCCCCGATCGCCGGCTACCTCACCGTCAAGGTGGGGGAGCGCTTCAGCTCCATCGCCGGCGCGGTGATGCTCACGGTCTCTCTCGTGCTCTTCGGGACCCTGGCAACCTCGAGCTCGCAGCTGGTGATCATGGCCGCCCTGGTCCTCGCCGGCATGGGGATGGGTGTCTCGATGCCGGCCTCCTCGGCAATCATGGCCTCTGAGGTGGCCGCCTCGGAGATGGGCGTGATGTCGGCAGCCCAGATGCTGTCCATGCAGGTCGGTGAGGTCGCCGGCATCCAGTTGCTGGTCATGCTCCAGCAGGGTTCGGCCAAGGACCGACACCTCCTCGACTCAGGTGATCAT
>CAWUMT010000211.1:0-3034 GCA_963923735.1 uncultured Acidimicrobiales bacterium | reverse complement strand
GTATCGTCGGCAGCGTCAGATGTGTATAAGAGACAGGAGCAAGACGTCCGGTGCACGCTCGATCGACCGGGAGGTCGCTTCGGGGCCGGTGAACTGCGCACGCTCGAGCGGGCCGAGATCGCCCTGCCACGCGTGGTGGGCAAGGGAGCCCGGGCGCCGGAAGGGGCCTCGGTGGCCTTCGAGGTGGCCGGCCCCCAAGGTGGCCGCCTCCGCCTCGAGGTGGTCGATGGCCGAGCACAGCGCCTCGACGGCGAAGAGGCCACGGCCACGCTGGCGATGGATCAGTGGGCCTTCCTCCAGCGCTTCGCCGGGCGGCTCAGCGCCGAAGAGCTGCTGGCCAGTGGGGCAGTGGTGATCTCGGGAGACGTCGACCTCGGCGAACGGGTCCTCGACGCTCTGGCCGTGATGATCTGAGTGGGGGTGGCGCCCGGCGGAACCCTCCTTCGGTGCCGGTAGAGTGGGCCGTTCTATGCGTGCTACCTCTGAAGTCGTCGACACCAACAAGGTCAAGCTGATCATCGAGGTCGAGGAGTCCGAGATCGACTCGGCCCTCGACGAGACGGTCCGCTCGATCTCTCGCCAGGCCCGGATCAAGGGCTTCCGTCCAGGACGCGTGCCCCGCCAGGTCCTCGAGGCCCACATGGGCGGCAAGGGCGTGCTGCGGGCCGAGGCCCTGCGCGAGGCGCTGCCCGACTTCTACGCCGAGGCCATCAGCCAGACCGAGGTCGACCCCATCGACACCCCCGAGATCGACATCACTGCGGGTGAAGAGGCCGGTGCGGTGACCTTCGAGGCCATCGTCGAGGTGCGCCCCGAGATCACGGTGGGCGGCTACCAGGGTCTCAAGGCCACGGTTCCCTCTCCGGTGGTCGACGAGACGGACATCGACGCCCAGGTCGACCGCCTCCGAGAGAACGACGGCGAGCTCGTCGACGTGAGCCGCCCCATCCAGAGCGGTGACTACGTGGTCCTGGACCTCGTGGGCACCGACGAGGACGGCGAGACGGTCGCCTCGGCTGATGACTACCTCTATGAGGTGGGCTCGGGCGTGATCATCTCCGAGATCGACGACGTGCTGCCCGGCGCGAAGAGTGGCGATGAGCTCGAGGCCTCCGGCACCCCCCAGGGTGGCAACCCGGTGACCTTCGCCATCACCGTGACCGCCGTCCGGGAGAAGAAGCTCCCCGAGGTGACCGACGAGTGGGCCGCCGAGGCCTCGGAGTTCACCACGGTCGAAGAGCTGCGCAACGACATCGCCGAGCGGATCGCTCGCATCAAGGTCGTTCAGGCCCAGATGGCCCTTCGTGAGTCGGCACTCGGAGCGCTGGCTGAGCTCGTCGACGACGAGGCGATTCCCGCCGTGCTGGTCGACGCCGAGGTGAACGAGCGTCTCCACGACCTCGGCCACCGCCTCGAGGGCCAGAACATCTCGCTTGAGCAGTTCCTCTCGGTGACGGGCCAGTCGGGTGACGACCTCGTCGCCTCGCTGCGCGTGGACGCCGCCCGGGCCGTCAAGGTCGACCTGGCCCTGCGGGCCGTGGCCAAGGCCGAGGGCATGGAGGTCACCGATGACGAGCTCGAGGCCGAGATCGCGCTGATGGCCGCTCAGATGAACGCGGAGCCCACGGAACTTCGTCGCCAGCTCGACAAGGCAGGCCGAACCGGCTCGCTGCGGGCGGAGCGGCTCAAGTCCAAGGCCGCCACCTGGCTGGTCGAGACCATCGAGGTCGTCGACGAGGAGGGGCAGGCCGTGGACCGCACGCTGCTTGAATCGAATCAGGCCGAGGAGCATGACCACGATCACGGACATGACCACGACCACGACCATGACCACGACCACCAGCACTGAGGCGCGAGGATGAACCCCATGGAGCACCTGTCACCCAAGGCACACCTGGTCCCCACCGTCATCGAGTCCTCGAACCGAGGCGAGCGGGCCTACGAGCTCTACTCACGCCTGCTGCGTGAGCGGATCATCTTCCTCGGCACCCCGATCGACGATGTGGTGGCCAACCTCGTGTGCGGCCAGATGCTCTTCTTGGAGTCCGAGGACCCTGACAAGGACATCCACCTCTACATCAACTCGCCCGGTGGCGACATCACCGCACTGCTGGCGATCTACGACACGCTCAAGTTCATCCGCCCCGACGTCTCGACCTTCTGCTTCGGTCAGGCGGCCTCAGCGGCTGCGGTCCTGCTGGCCTCGGGGGCCAAGGGCAAGCGCTTCGCCCTGCCGCATGCGCGGATCCTCATGCACCAGCCCTGGGGCGGCGTGGGCGGTCAGGCCTCGGACATCGAGATCCAGGCCAAGGAGATCCTGCGGATGCGGGACCTGCTGAACTCGATGATCTCGGAGGACACCGGCCAGCCCGTCGAGCGGGTCGAGGCCGACACGGACCGTGATTTCATCATGACCGCGGCTGAAGCCGTGGAATACGGCGTGGTCGACGAGGTGATTACCTCTCGGGAAACCCCCGTCGGAGAGGGTGTCGCGGCCTAGTCTTAGATGACCTGGTCGGATCGGCGGCCGGGGATATCAGGAGGTCGACAGCGTGGCGAAGTTCGGCGAAGGCGGCGAACTGGTCAAGTGCAACTTCTGCTCGAAGACCCAGAAGCAGGTCAAGAAGCTGATTGCCGGCCCCAACGTCTACATCTGCGATGAGTGCATCGACCTGTGCAACGACATCATCGCCGAGGAACTGGCCGAGACCACCGAGGTCTCCTTCGATGAGCTGCCAAAGCCCAAGGAGATCTTCGAGTTCCTGAACGATTACGTGATCGGGCAGGAGTACGCCAAGAAGGTCCTCTCGGTTGCGGTCTACAACCACTACAAGCGGGTCCAGGCCGGCACCACCATGCCGACGACCGAGGAGCCCGTCGAGCTCGCCAAGTCGAACATCCTCCTGCTGGGCCCCACGGGCTGTGGCAAGACCCTCTTGGCCCAGACGCTGGCGCGCATGCTCAACGTGCCCTTCGCCATTGCGGACGCCACGGCGTTGACCGAGGCCGGCTACGTGGGTGAGGACGTCGAGAA
>CAWUMT010000210.1:0-3038 GCA_963923735.1 uncultured Acidimicrobiales bacterium | reverse complement strand
CCTGAAGGCACTGCTGGGCCAGCTCGTGGGTGGCGTCGCCGACGTAGGCCGCGGCCATCGAAATGATCTCGCTGGCGTCCTCGCGCTCCTCGCTCAAGGCAGCGATCGCCTCGGTGGCCACAGCCATCGAGGTCTGCAGTCCGAGCACCTGGTCCGCAAGCACGTGCTTGATCGACTGGAACGAGCCGATGGGCCGGCCGAAGGCGATCCGATCCTTCGCATAGGCCAACGTGAGGCCGAACAGCGCCTCAGCCGCCCCCACGGTGTCCGCAAGGTTGAGCACCACGGCGACGTCGAGGGCAGAGTCCAGCGCCTCGGCCCCTCGGCTCAGCACCGCATCGATGCCGCAGGCCACTTGGTCGAAGCGCGCCGTGCAGAATCGCCGGGAGAGGTCCAAACCCTCGAGCGGCTCAAGCGTGAGCCCCTCTGCCGTCCTGGGGATGAGCACCTGGGCGGGAACCCCGTTCTCGGTGGCCACCGCGACGAGGACGTCGGCCGAGGCCGCGTCCTGGACGATGCCGCGGGTGCCGTTCAGTCGTCCGTCGACCAGCGCGAGTCCCGCTCCCCCGTCGAAGGCGCCGGCCTCATCGAGCGGGGCCCAGGTGGCGACCTGCGCGCCTGAGGCGATCTCGCCCAACAGTGCGTCGTGAGCGGAGTCGCCTGTGGCCTCGAGGATCGAGGCCACGACGTTGGTCGGCACGACTGGGCCGGGCTGGAGCGAGCGGCCCACGGCGTTCGCGATCACCGCGGCGTCAGAGATGCCTGCGTCACTGATGCTGCCGCCGCCATGGCGCTCCTCGATGAGCATGGCGAACCAGCCGAGCTCTGCGGCGGTCCTCCACCAGGAGGTCTCGAAGCCCGCGGGCTCGCCGTGCAGGGACCGGACTGAGGACAACGGCAACTCCGTCTCGATGAAGCGCTGGGTGGCTTCCTCGAGCAGGACCTGGTCGTCAGTGAGGCCGAGCTGCATCGATGGATAGAGTAGCCTAAAT
The DNA here is from genome assembly GCA_963923735.1 of uncultured Acidimicrobiales bacterium. Classification (GTDB taxonomy): domain Bacteria; phylum Actinomycetota; class Acidimicrobiia; order Acidimicrobiales; family RAAP-2; genus CAIUMH01. The sequence goes on along the minus strand of CAWUMT010000210.1, from coordinate 2,046 downwards.
AGGTCGATACGGGAGGGGCGCACGTGTCCGAGACGAACGTGATCAGGACCGAGGTCACCGAGCGCGTCGGGGTCATCACCCTGAACCGACCCGAGACCCGCAACGCACTCAACCACGCGCTGATGACCGCCCTCGATGAGGCCGTCGCCTCAATGGCCGAGGACCCTGAGGTCAAGGTGGTCGTCCTCACGGGTGCGGCTCCCGAGGGACGCCAAGGTGGGTTCTGCTCAGGCGGCGACACCAAGATCGACATCGGCGCCCCGAGCGCAGGGGTGCCCATGGCCCCACTCGAGGGAGACCTCGCCCGCCACGAGACCCATGCAGCGATGCGCCTGCACCTCATGGCCAAGCCGACGATCGCCATGGTCGGTGGCCCCGCAGTGGGCGCCGGCTTCTCCCTGGCAGGAGCCTGTGACCTGCGATTCGCGTCCGAAGAGGCAGTCTTCGCCACCAACTTCACCGTCAACGGCCTCTCGGGCGACTACGGCGGCTCGTTGTTCTGGACCCAGAACGTGGGAACGGCCATGGCCCGGCGTCTCTACCTCCTCAATGAGCGTTTCGACGCGCACAGCGCGCTCGAGCTCGGTCTGGTCCACGCCGTGGTGCCCGCCGCGGATCTCGAGGCCCACACCATGGAGGTGGCCTCCCGCCTGGTGCGCACGCCCGCTGCGCTGCTCGCTCTCGTCAAGGACAACCTCAATCAGGCGGCCCACGAGCTTGAGCACCGGCGCCTGGTCTTCGCCACCGAGGCCGCCAACCAGGCGCAGGCCGGACGACTCATCGCCGCGCGGATGAAGAAGCGCGCCGCCAAGGACACCTGAGGACGAGCGCAGGGGGGATTGTCATGATGGAACCACCAGTCGGAGAACTTGTGCTCGCGACACGCGAGGGATCCTTGGGCATCATCACGCTCAATCGGCCCGAGCGGCACAACGCGCTCAACAATCAGATGTCCGCCGAGCTCGGTGCGGCGTCCAAGTGGGCCTATGGCGATTCCTCGATCCACGCTGTCCTGCTCCGGGCGGAAGGGCCCTCGTTCTCCTCTGGTCGTGACACTGCACAGCTGGGCCAACGAGAGGGTGGCGAGAGCGATCTGAACTTCGTGCGCCGTGCCCAGGACTCGCGCGTTGCCATGCTGTCGGCGCCCAAGCCGATCCTCGCCGCCGTCCAGGGCTACGTCCTCGGCGGGGCCTTTGAGACCGCACTGGCCGCTGACATCCGGATTGCGGCCGATGATGCACGCTTCGCCTTCCCCGAGATCGAGTTCGGCCTGCTCCCTGACACCGGAGGCACCGCCCTGCTCACCTCGCTCATCGGGCCGTCGAAGACCAAGTGGATGGTCTTGAGCGGCGAGCGCATCGATGCGGCGACCGCACTCGAGTGGGGAATCGTCGACTTCGTGGTGCCACGAGCCGAACTCGATGAGACGGCTCGCTCGATGGCGAGGCGTCTGGCCGAGGCGCCGCCCCAGGCCGCCGCAATGGGCAAGCAGCTGATCGATCAGGCGTGGCAGGGGACGATCCTCAACGGCCTGCACGCCGAGCTCTTGGCGCAGACAGCGCTCTTCGCAGGCGAGGAGCACGCCACCACCAAGGCGGCGCGGATCGAGGAACTCAAGGCTGCCCGGGCGCGACGCAGCCAAGGCGCCGAAGGGTGAGCCACTACCCCACCCCGCCTCCGGCCGGCACCCCGATGCTGGCCCCGGGGACCTTTGCTGGGCGCACCGTGTTGATCACGGGCGGAGGCACCGGGATCGGCAAGGCCATCGGTGTCGAGTTCGCCCGCCTCGGTGCGTGTGTGGCCATCGCCAGCCGCTCCGAAGAGCACCGGGCCGCGGGCGTCGCCGCGATGGAAGCGGTCGGGGGCACTGGTCTCGGGGTCAGTTGCGATGTGCGTGACCCCGACTCGATCGCCGCAGCGTTCGACCAGGTCGAAGAGGCGGCCGGCCCCATCGACGTCCTGATCAACAATGCGGCGGGGAACTTCCCTGCCTTGGCCGAGGAGATGAGCTGTCTCTTATACACATCTGACGCTGCCGACGATACT
>CAWUMT010000209.1:0-3066 GCA_963923735.1 uncultured Acidimicrobiales bacterium | reverse complement strand
CTGGTCTCGTGGGCTCGGAGATGTGTATAAGAGACAGCTTGAGGGGACGATCGGAGCCGAAACGCCATATCTGATGGATTCTGATGGCCCGCTCCTCTGATCCTCGTCTTGAGGTGGTACTCGCAGCACTTCGGGGACACTCGCCGATCGACGCACGCGAAGCGACTTCCTTGGAGCGAATGGACCTTGAGCTCGAACGGCTCGACGATCCGTTCTCAGAGTCCGCCGACCCCGTCCACCTCACGGCATCGGCCTTCGTGGTGGGTGAGCGCGGCACAGTGCTGCATCGCCATCGCCGCCTGGGGATCTGGGTCCAGCCCGGGGGACATGTGGACGCAGGCGAGTCGGCCAGCGAAGCCGCGAGGCGCGAGACCATCGAGGAGACCGGTCTGAGCGTGGTGCACCCTCCCGAAGGACCTCTGCTGATGCACGTCGATTGCCATGAGGGACCTCGGGGACACACGCATCTGGACCTCCGTTACGTGCTCCTTGGTCCGGATGCGGATCCCACTCCACCTCCGGAGGAGAGCCAGGAGGTGCGGTGGTGCTCGTTCCCTGAGGCCGTGACCTTGGCGGAACCGGCGCTGGTTGAAGCGCTCGTCCATCTTGAGGACCTTTGGAGGACGCACGAGACCCGATGGCGTGCCATCGTGGAGTCCATGGATCTCGCCGAGCACGACGCTGCCTCATGAGCGACCGCTTCGACGCATTGTGGGAGTTGGCCCGGGTCGATCTCGAAGTCGTTGCTCTGGAGCGAAGCCGAGGCATCCTGCCCTCTCGCGTGGCGCTCGCTGAGCTGGCCGACGCCTTCGCAGGCCTTGAGCGGGCACGAGCACTGCTGGAGCCAGAGCGTGCGCCGCTCCAGGCCCAGCTCGACGCGCTCGAGACCGAGGTCGGCCAGCTCGCCGAGCGGCGAGCTCAGGTGGAGGCTCGCCTGGCAGCCGCCACGGGCGGCGGCAAGGAGCTCGAGGCCATGCATGTAGAAGCCACGCACCTGGCCGAACGCACCAATGCGCTCGAGGAAGCAGAGCTCGAGGTCATGGAAGCACTTGAGCCGCTCAACGTCCGTCTCGAAGCTCTTCGTGCAGAAGGCCGACCAATGTTGCTCGAGCGTGGACGCCTTGAAGAGGCGCTGGTCGCCGAGGAGGCAAACCTCTCGGCAAGGCTCGATCAGCTCCGGACCGACCGTGTCGCCCTTGAGTCCGCCGTGGACCCCGACCTCCTTGAGCACTACAACCGCGGGGTCAAGCGCAACAACGGTGAGGCGGGAGCCTCGCTCTTGGAGCACGGAACCTGCTCGGGCTGTCATCTTGCGCTCCCCGCTGCCGAGCGGGACCGGCTGGCCCATCTCGATCCCGCAGAGGTCTCTCTCTGCGAGCAGTGCGACCGGGTCCTGCTGCGACCAAGCCAGTTGTCGAGCTGAGTCGTGCTGGTCCTCATCCGCCATGGTCAGTCGGCCTCCAACGCCGCCTCGGCGCTGGCGGGAAGGATCGATGCACCCCTGACCACCCTCGGAGAGGAGCAGGCTCGGGCCGCAGGCCGGAGGCTCGGGCCGGTCCATGAGGTTCGCTCGAGCTCGTTGCGACGGGCCCGCCGTACGGCCGAGCTGCTCGAGGTGGGCACACCGAGCATCGATGATCGCTTCATCGAGATCGACTTCGGCATCCACGACGGCATGCCGCTCAGCGAGGTTCCACCTGCGTTGTGGGAGCAGTTTTTCTCCGACCCCGGCTTCCGGCCTGAAGGGGGCGAGTCGCTCCTCGATCTCGAGGCACGAGTGGGCGAAGCACTTGACGAGGCGTTCTGCGAGGGAGGCCCCGCCCGCAGCGAGGACGGAGATCTCGTGATCGTCAGCCACGTCTCGCCGATCAAGGCGGCGGTGGCACTGGTGCTGGGCGCGAGCCCCTTGATCACCTGGAGGATGCACCTCTCCAACGCGTCGATCACGCGGATCGCCCACGGTCCTCGTGGACTCGTCCTCCACTCCTTCAACGAACTGGCCAGCGACGCTCCCGCAGGGTGAACCAGAAGTCGGCCATGCTGGAGTGCATGGGGACGAGAGCCTGGGCATGCGAACGCGACGAGACGCAGAAGGTCTCGGAGCGCACGATCACAGTGAGAGCCTTCTGGGCTGACGAGGTGGTCGAGGTGGTCGGTCGGCTCACCGACACTCGGTTGTTCACGATGCCCGGTGGACCCACCGGCCCGATCCACGACATGGAACTGCGCCTGGCGATCGGTCGTGACGACTACGTCATCCGTGACGTCTTCGCCAAGATGTACGCCACGCCTCATCTCGACTGCTCCGACATCGAGCCTGCCTTCGACCAGCTCGAGGGTGTCTCGGTCTCTCGGGGATACTCACGGGCGGTCCAGGAGCGCCTGGGTCGCGAGCGGGGTTGCTCCCACCTCGAGTTCCTGGCTCGAGCCATGGGCACCGTCGCCCTCCAAGGTGTCTCGAATGCCAATCGCCTCGAGCGCCAGAGTCAACCGGAGGAGAGTCCGGGAGGCTTCGTCCCAGGGCCGTGGATGCAGAACACCTGCCACCTCTGGGCGGAGGGCGGCATCATCGAACAGAAGCTCGAACTCGGGTGGAAGCCAGGTTCGATCTCGCCGGTTCCCGCCCTGGCTGAGTGGCAAGCAGGCCGGGTGACCATCACGCCGCCGCCGCCGGGTGCGTGAGGCGGATTCCGATTCGGCCCTGAACGCGAAAGTGCGCCTCAGGCTTCCTGCCCCGAAGCGAACTCCGAGGCAGGAAGCCGAGGCGCCTGGCCCCCCCTGCCATTGGGGAGCACCCTAGGCCTGCACCCCCCGAGACGCAATCTGAGGGGGCCCTGCTCGTGCGTTTTTTCTCAAGCGATCGGGTGGAGGCGTCCACCCTGAAGTTCGAAGCGAAGGTCGAACTTCTTTGCCTCATCGTCGCGGTGGGTGAACAGGATGATCGAGGCGTTCCCCGCGGCTCGCAGACAGGTGTCGAGCACGTTCGCCGCCTGGTCTGGATCGAGGCCGGCGGTGGGCTCGTCGAGGATCAGGAGGGCAGGTTGGCGGAGGAGCGATCGTGCCAAC
>CAWUMT010000208.1:0-3071 GCA_963923735.1 uncultured Acidimicrobiales bacterium | reverse complement strand
GATCGGGAAGTCGTTCAGGTCCTCGGTCATCATCTCGAGCACCGTGCCGTGCCCTGAGAGGAACTGGCGAGGTGCCATCGACACGGCGCGCACGTCGTCATAGCGGGACAACGCGTAGAAGTTGAAGTGCTCGTTGTAATAGAGCGGCGCCTCGTCGCGCATCCGGCGCCAGAGCGGGTAGGGATCCTTATCGATCTCGACCGAATAGGGGTCGTAGTAGATGTCCGATGCCTGCGTGACCATGGATCCCCCCGATCCGAGTGGCCGTTCAACCCGATCATCGAACGGCTCGATGTGACTGAGCGCCGACTCTAGGTGCCTTCTCCCGGGTGTGCCTGACCTGGCGGTGGCCTCAGAGCGAGATCCAGGCGCCGCCCTCGGTGGCCGAACGCCGTGCGGCGGCGATGACCCTCGTGGTGGCCAACCCGTCGGCGAAGGTGGCCGGTTCCACCGGGCCGGGACCTCGTCCCTCGATGAGCCCGAGGAACGCCCGCGCCTGGGCCACTGCTGGCTGCAGCTCAACCCTCGTCATGTCGGCCAGCGAGCCCCGCACGAGGTGCTCGACGTCGGGGAGCGCCAACTCTTCAGGCACTGCGACGATCTCGGTGCCGGCCGTCGTCTCGAGGCGGACCTCCTCGCCGTCGATCACGATCGTGCCCTCAGTGCCGATGATCCGGGTGTCGTGCACGCCGGTTCCCACCGCCGAGGCGGCTTGGAGCAGCTCGGCGTCGATCCCACCGTCGAGGCTCAGGCGCAGGGAGAAGGCATCTTCGACACCGAGTGGCACAGACGCCGTCGAGGGGAAGGTCGCACTCACCCGGACGACGTCGCCGAACCACTGGCGCAGGGCGTCGAGACGATGCGAGCCCGAGGCATTCAGCCAGCCCCCGCCTTGGGCGGGGTCGTACCACCAGGCCGGGAACTCGAACTGGCGCAGCATGCCCATCACCGAGTGGTGGAGCACGAGGCGAGGCTCCCCGATGGCTCCCGACGCCAGCACCCGAGCCACGAGTGCCTGGGACGGGGCGAATCGGAATTCATGACCGATGACGGCCGCCTTGCCGGAGGCCGCCGCCGTGGCCACCAGTGCCTCGGCCTCGGCCACGTCGTTGGTGAAGGGCTTCTCCAAGAGCACGTGGCATCCTGCGGTCAGGGCTTCCGTGGCCAGTGGTGCATGGGTCATGGGCGGCGTGGCGATGGCCACGGCGTCGAGGCCGAACTCGAGGGCCTCGGTGAGGCTTGTGGCCGGCTGGGTTCCAAGACGCTCGGCCCGCCTCGCCGTCTTCTCGGGGTCCTGGCCGACGAGGGCGACCACCTCGAAGCCGGCCTCTCTGAGCGCGGGCACCTGGATGCGCATCCCGAACGCGGTCCCCACCACAGCGATCCTCGACATCGGTGTCCTCCCTCTCCTGAGCAGATCCCATCGAAGCACGACCCGAGACGCTGTGTCGCATGAAGGGCTACCCTCGCCCGTGACGCCAGATCGGGCGTCCTCACGAGTCCAGGGGGACCACCACGATGACCAAGCCCATGGAGGGGATCCGCATCCTCGAGGTCGCCGAGCACACCTTCGTGCCGGCGGCGTCCGCCATGCTCAGCGACCTCGGTGCCGAGGTGATCAAGATCGAGCCGATCGAGCGCGGTGACGCCATGCGCGGCCTGGCTTCGACCGGGGTGGCCCTCGTGCCCAAGGACATCCACGTCCTGCTGCACCACTCGAACCGTGGCAAGAAGTCCCTCGCCCTCGACCTCACCAAGGATGAGGGGCTCGAGCTGCTCTACAAGCTCGCCGGGACGGCCGATGTGTTCCTGACCAACAAGCTGCCCAGCGTGCGCAAGAAGCTCAAGGTCGACGTCGAGCAGATCCGCGCCGCGAATCCCAACATCATCTACGTGCGGGGCACCGGCCAAGGCGAGCGCGGCCCCGACGCCGACAAGGGCAGCTACGACAACCTGGCCTTCTGGGCCCGCTCAGGCGTGGCCATGGCCGTCACCCAGACCGACGCCGAGTTCGTGACCTTCCCCCCGGGACCCGGCTTCGGCGACTCCATCGGGGCGATGACCATCGCCGGCTCGATCGCCATGGCGCTGCTGCACCGCGAGCGCACCGGCGAGGCCACCGAGGTCGACGTCTCCCTCCTCTCCTCTGCGATGTGGGCCATGGGCCAGACCATCGGTCTGTCCGTCCTGCTCGAGCAGGGCTGGGCCGCACCGCCGCGGGACATGCCCAAGATGAATCCGCTGGTCGACTACTACCTCACCAAGGACAACCGCTGGATCGCCATGAACTCCATGCAGGCCGGCAAGTACTGGCCCGAGTTCGTCACCCTCGCCGGTCGGCCCGAGCTGGCCACCGACGAGCGGTTCAAGGACCACGCCTCGATCATGGCCAACACCGCCGAGGCCGGTCTCTTCGTCAAGGAGATCTTCGCCAGCCACGATCTCGCGGAGTGGCGGACGATCCTCGAGCCGTTCTCCGGTCAGTGGGCGGTCATCCAGAACACGCTCGAGGTGGCCTCTGACGCCCAGACGCTGGCGAATGGCTACCTCCAGGACCTCGAGACTGAGAAGGGCGCCCCCTTCCAGCTGGTCGCTGCACCCATGCAGTTCGACAACGAGCCGGCACCCGCCCAGCGTGCGCCCGAGTTCAACGAGCACGTCGACGACATCCTCGCCGAGCTCGGCCTCGACTTCGACGCCATCTTGGACTTGAAGGTCCAGGGCGTGGTCGGCTGAGCCAAGCGACCTTCCCACGGCGTCGGAGCCACCCGTCGCCGTGGGCCATGATGGGGCGCCGGGAGTGGAGCCCGGCCCAGGCGGAACACAACGGAGCAGCGTGAGCGAGGAACTCGACCTGCGGGCGATCAACACGATCCGCTCGCTGAGCATCGACATGATCCAGGCGGCCAACTCTGGCCACCCCGGCACACCCCTGGGCGCTGCACCCATCGCGTACGAGCTGTGGAACCACGTGCTCACCTACGACCCGGCCGATCCGCTGTGGCCGGCGCGTGACCGGTTCGTCCTCTCTGCCGGACACGGCTCGGCGCTGCTCTACTCACTCCTCCACC
>CAWUMT010000207.1:0-3078 GCA_963923735.1 uncultured Acidimicrobiales bacterium | reverse complement strand
AGGGCCGAGCAGGTTGATCTGGACGGCCTGGTCGAGCGGGGAGTCGAAGGAGACCGCAGCAGCCGAGTGGATGATCGTGGTGCAGCGACTCATGGCCTCGAGTCCGGCCTCATCAAGGCCGAGCAGGTCACGGCTCACGTCACCAGCCACGGCATGGACCCGAGCGGTCATCTGCGTCTCGAACTCGTCGCCGAGCTCGGCGCGCAGACGATCGAAGCAGTCGTTGCGGATGATCTCCTTCATGGCGCGGTCCATCGGGGTGGCGCGCCGCCCAGGTCGGATCAGGAGGGTCACCTGGGATTCAGGGAGGGTCCGAAGTACGCGCTCAACGAGAGCGGTGCCGAGGAATCCGGTGCCACCGGTGATGAAGAAGTGTCGACCTCGAAGGGTCTCTGCGATCGCCACGGAGGAGGTTCTAGCAAAGAATCTCGAAGTTGTCTACCATTTGGTAAGTGAGCACCTCGACCAAGGAACGGATTCTGGCCAGCGCTCTCGATTCCTTCGGGAATCGGGGGTTCGACGGGACCTCGCTCGATGCGCTCGGCGCCGAGCTCGAAGTCTCCAAGCAGACGATCCTCTACTGGTTCGACTCCAAAGAGGCGTTGCTCGAGGCAGTCATCGACGAAGCGGCTCGCCAGATCACCTCGACGCTCGAGGCGGCGCTGCTGAGCGCCGGGCAGGGGTTTGATCGCATCGAGGCCGTGGTACGTGCGGCGTTCCGCCTTGGGGCTCGCCAGCCCGCCGTGCTCGGCATGCTTAGAGAGGTCAACCGCCTGGGCCCGCCTGCCACCACCCAGATGGCCGCTGCCCTCCAACCCCTGGTTGATCGGGCGACGGGCTTCCTGGCTGCCGAGATGGATGCCGGTGTCCTGCGCCGCAGCGATCCGAACCTGTTGCTGCTGGCGATCTACTCGACGGTCGTCGGCATGGTCACTGAGGTTGAGCTCTCTCGAGCACTCGGGGAGGAGCCCACGGCGCGCTCACTCGTGCGACGGCGAGCCGACGTGCTCGCCCTGCTCCGCTCAGCCCTGCTTGTCGAGCCCCTCGAGGCGCGTCCGCCACTTTGAGGGCGGCTTCTCCTGAGGCTCAGGAGCGGGCTTCCTCTTGGGAGCGGATTTCGGTGTGTAGCGCTTCGAGGCATCGGGGGCCGAGCCCTTCGCGCTCGACTTGGACGACTTCTTCTCGGCGAGATGCGCGCGGTACTCCGCTGCGGTCATGCCCTTGGTGGGCTTCTGACCGGACTTGCGGGCTCGACGGTCCTCGGCAGCCAGCACGGCCACCTCACGGGAGTTCGAGGTGCCGTACTTCTGCACCCGGCGTGCCCGGAGGAACAGCCAGCCACCGAAGATGATGAGCGGGAATCCGATCATGATCCCGATGCCCGAGAAGGCGACTCCGGCCATCAGGCCACCGAAGGTGGCGAGGATCCGCTTGCGGAAGTAGGTGGCCACTGCCACGAGCAGGCCGAGAAGCATGGTGGCGCCGAGTACGAAGGGCTTCTGGTTCGAGACCAGGTGCTCGCACATCTTGGTGGTGGCGTTGTAGATGTCCGGGGCAGAACAGGACGTGCCCTTGGGCTTCGAAGTGACCAGTCTGTTGTCGGGGAAGATCGCAAACCCAAGTGCACTCATTGCGATGGCGTAGAGCGCAGCGACGAAGCCCACCTGACGCTCGTTGCGGTCCATCGACTGCATCACGGCCTTGCGCGCTTGAGGAGGGAGCACCTCGATGGAGGCGGGGTCCACGGGGGTCCCTTGGACGCGTGACGCAAAGAGACCTCCTCGCTTGGGGGTGCTTTGGGTCGGCTGCTCTGAGTTCTCGTCGCTCACGGACCTTGAGGCTACTGGAGCGTCGAAGGTCTCCCGAGGAGAGGGTGGCGACCGAGTAGCCTCGTGGGTCCCGAGCACGCTTGCGTGCCACCCGGGCGCTTAGCTCAGCTGGTTAGAGCGCTGCCTTCACACGGCAGAGGTCGTGGGTTCGAGTCCCGCAGCGCCCACCATTCTCGCCTCGTGCAAGACACGACGGATCAGCGGCCCTCTCGGCTGGATCTCCCAGGGGTCAGTGCGTTGCGGACGTTCCAGACGAGCGCACCAGCGAAGTCCCGAGCTCGCTCCGAAGCGGTGTAGTCGTTCTGCAGGGCCGAGGCTGCCAGTGCTGCCTCGAAGTCGTTGTCGGCTCTGAGCAACTCGACCGAGAAGTCCCGGCGCATGGGGCCGGCTGCGTCGTAGCCGAACTTGCGATACCAACGAGGCATCAGTGGCTTGTACAGCCGGATGCGTTCGTGGAGGCCGCTTGAGTGGGACATCGGATTCTTGTGGCGACGCAGGATGTACTCGGGCAGCTCCTCGGCGAAGGCTTGGCGAAGGACCCACTTCTCGTAACCGTCGCGGACCTTGAGTGCCACGGGGATCCGCATCGAGAGCAGGAGCAGGTCGAGGTCGAGGTACGGAACCCGGGCTTCGACCTGCTGGCCCATCGAGGTTCGATCCACGCGCTGGAGCTCCGTGCGACTGAGCTGGCGGATCTTGTGGAGGAACAGCCGGCGGGTCGCATCGGCATCAACGCTCTTGTACATGTCGTAGCCACCGAAGAGCTCATCGGACCCGTCTCCCGTGAGAACGACCTTGATGCCCGCCTCGTGGACAGCCTTGAAGACCCGCATGGAGACCACGGCGTTGATGGCGTCTCCGTACTCGCTGACCTCGGCGACGCGGACCGCCTCTTTGACCTCTGCAGCTTTGATGGAGCGAGGGTCGACCTCGAGAACGACGTGACGCATCCCGAGGTCGGTGCAGAGCCGGCGCGCGTACTCAAGGTCTTCGCTGCCCGGTGCCCCTACGGTGAATGCCACTGAGTCGGGATGGAGCCGGGCGACCTGAGCGGCCACCAGCGAGGAGTCGAGGCCACCCGACAGGATCACCCCGACGGGCAGGTCGGTGTCCACCCGGCGCTCGACGGCGGTGAGGTAGGCGGAACGAACCGCGGCGATGGCCTCGTTCGCATCTTCGATCATTGGTTCGTCCTCCCCGAGCCGGCCGAGGTCGACGTAGGGGGCGAGGGTGGGTCGCTGGCCCTGGA
>CAWUMT010000206.1:0-3085 GCA_963923735.1 uncultured Acidimicrobiales bacterium | reverse complement strand
CGGGTGGGCATGGTCTTCCAGCGACCCAACCCCTTCCCGTCGATGTCGATCTTCAACAACGTCGTCGCTGGACTTCGCTTCAACGGGATCCGTGACAAGGCGCTGCTCGCCGAGGCGTGTGAAGCAGCCCTGCACCACGCGGACCTCTGGGAGCTCGTCAAGGACCGGCTCAATGAGCCTGCCACTCGGCTCTCGGGTGGCCAGCAGCAGCGCCTCTGCATCGCCCGCGCTTTGGCGGTCGAGCCGGAGGTCCTCCTCATGGACGAGCCCACCTCCGCCCTCGACCCGGTGGCCACGCAGAAGATCGAGGACCTGATCACCCAGATCTCGGCCCACGTCACCGTGGTCCTCGTGACCCACGACATGTTCCAGGCGGCCCGAGTCTCGGACAAGACGGCCGTGTTCCTCCTTGGCGAGGGTCGGGTAGGCGAACTCGTCGAGGTCGGCCCCACGGCCGAGATCTTCGCCAACCCCACCGACGAGCGCACCGCCCACTACCTGACCGGCCATCTCGGCTGATCAATCCTGGCCGCCCGAGACAACCGGCCCCGAGGCACCCCATCTGGGATACTTGGACTCGTGCACATCCCCGCCAAGGTCGAATACGGGCTCCGGGCCCTCTTCACCCTCGCTGAGCTCGGCACGCCCCAGACCGCTGAGTCCCTCGCCGATGCCCAAGAGCTCCCCTCGAAGTTCTTGGGCGCCATCCTCGCCGACTTGCGCCGTGCAGGCATCGTCACCTCGCAACGTGGCGCCGAGGGTGGCTACCGTCTGGCCCGTCCCGCCGAGGAGATCTCCCTGGCCGACGTCATGCGCGCCCTCGACGGGCCGCTCCTTGAGGTCCGCGGGCTTCGCTCCGAGCAGACCCAGTACCACGGCTCGGCCGCCCACCTCCAAGAGGTCTGGGTCGCCGCCCGGGCCGCCTTGCGCTCGGTCCTCGAGCGGGTGACCCTGGCCGATGTGGTGACCGGTGAGTTCCGCGAGGACTTGAAAGCTCTCCTCGAAGAGCCGGAGAACTGGGTTCCCCACGTCCCCCACTGAGCCCGCCCGAGCGCCGACGCCGGCCGATACGCTCGGACTCTGAAGCCAACTGTCGAGGAGCAGCGCCATGGGGATCGTCAACGCATACGGAGTCACTGAAGCTGGAGGCAAGTTCTCCAAGATCGACCTGAAGCGTCGTGACCTCGACGAGAACGACGTCCTCATCAAGGTCGCCTACGCGGGGATCTGCCACTCCGACATCCACACCGTGCGTGGCGAGTGGGGAAAGATCAACCTCCCCATGGTTCCCGGCCACGAGATCGCTGGCATTGTCGAGGCCGTCGGCCCCGGTGTGACCAAGCACAAGGTCGGCGACCGCGTCGGTGTGGGCTGCTTCGTCGACTCATGCCGCGATTGTGAGAACTGCCTCTCCGGTTGGGACAACTACTGCCTGAAGGGCAACACCGGCACCTACAACTCGACCGACAAGTACGGCGAGCCCACCGCCGGTGGCTACTCGAGCCACATCGTGGTGGACGAGAACTACACCCTGCGCATCCCCGACGGCATCGGCCTCGACGTCGCCGCGCCGCTGTTGTGTGCGGGAATCACCATGTACTCGCCCCTCGCCCACTGGCAGGCTGGCCCGGGCAAGACCGTGGGCATCGTCGGACTCGGCGGCCTCGGACACGTGGGCGTCAAGATCGCCAAGGCCATGGGTGCCGAGGTGACGATCATGACCCGCTCGAACTCCAAGGAGGCCGACGCTCCTCGGCTGGGCGCTAGTCGCTTCGTTGCCACCTCGGACCCCGCTGCGCTCAAGGGCCTGCGCAACAGCTTCGACCTGATCGTCAACACCATCTCCTCTGGTGTCGACGTGCTGCAGTACCTACCCACCCTCCGCCTGCACGGCACCATGGTCAACGTCGGCGTGCCCACCGAGCCCTACACGGTGCCCTTCGGCTTCCTCGCTGGTGGCCAGAAGTCCCTCTCGGGCTCGGCGATCGGTTCGATCCGCGAGACCCAGGAGATGCTGGACTTCTGCGCCACCCACGGCATCGGGGCGGACATCGAGGTGATCAGCGCCGATCAAATCGACGAGGCCTACGACCGGGTCGTCGCCTCGGACGTCCGCTACCGCTTCGTCATCGACGCCGCGACCTTCTAAGTCCCTGCGGATCACCGCTCCCTGCCGCCAGAAGCGGGGAGGGTTAGCCTGAGGCCTACGTCCATGGCCCCACGTCGGGCTGCACAGGGGGGTCTCGATGACCATCGACTTCACGGCGGCACCAACCGAACCCGAGATGGTCGGTCCAGCTCGTGTCCTGCTCGGGCTCGATCTCGAGCCGCCGACGCAGAAGCGCGCGACGATCGTGTTCCGTGCCATCTTGGCGTTCCCGCTGCTCTTCGTCGCCGCCGCGCTCAACTACATCATCGAGATCGTCGGCATTGCCGCCTGGTTCGCTGCACTCTTCACGAAGAAAGTGCCCGAAGGCCTCCAGACCTTCATGACCAGCTGCCTGCGAGTGGTCGCCACCACCACCGCCTATTCCCACCTTCTGATCGCCCGGTGGCCCGCAGTGCCCTTCGATCAGGAGGATGAGAAGTGGTTGAGCCTGCGCATCGACCGCGTGGAGCACAATCGGGCCGCGGTGTTCTTCCGAGCCATCCTGGCGGTCCCCGCCATCATTCTTCAGGGCCTCTTGAGCGTCGGTGGCTACCTCCTCGTGATGGTCATGTGGATCGTCGGGATCTTCACGGGCAAGACTCCCCGGTCGTTGCACCAGGCAGTGTGTGCGATCCTGCGCTATTCGACCCGCGCCACCGCCTACCTCTTCCTCCTCACCCCCACCCAGCCGTGGCATGGGCTGTTCGGGGACGAGGGTGCACCAGCCGAGCTGCCCACTTTGTCCACCGAAGGTTCAGACGAAGGAAACCCGGTGGCGCCACTCCCCTTCGCTCCGCCCACCACGGCCCCCGCACCAGAACTCGAGGTGCAGACCCCTGTGGCAGATCTTCCGACCGACTGGGGCATCTCCAAGGGCGCCCGTCGAGGAGTGGGAGCCGCCATCGGCCTCGGGGCCCTGTTCATGGCTGCCTACCT
>CAWUMT010000205.1:0-3086 GCA_963923735.1 uncultured Acidimicrobiales bacterium | reverse complement strand
GCCACCATCGGCGGCACGGCCGTCCCCTCGGTCATCACGGACGCTGCCTGGCTTGAGGGCACCTTCATCGAGACGGTGCAGAAGCGCGGTGCAGCGATCATCGAGGCCCGCGGCGCCTCTTCGGCGGCTTCGGCAGCCAACGCGGCGATCGACACCGTGGTGTCGCTCCGTGAGGCCACGCCGGCCGGTGACTGCGCCTCGGTGGCCGTCTCGTCGAACGGTGAGTACGGCGTGCCTGAGGGCCTTGTCTTCGGCTACCCGGTCCTCGCCGACGGCAAGGGCAACTGGAAGGTCGCCGAGGGCGTCAGCCACGATGACTTCGCCAAGGGTCGCATCGAGACCACGCTGAACGAGCTCATCGAAGAGCGCGACGCCGTCAAGGAACTCGGGCTCATCTGATCTCGAGTACTCCTGAGGAGTGCCGACCCCGTCCGCCGACTTAGTTGTGGCGACGATGAAGCCATCCTCAACCTCTGTAGGCTGACACCTTCACGGGACTTGAGTTCGAGGAGCCTTCATGCGGCTGAAAATCATTTCAATTGCTGCAGCCCTCCTTTCGGCAACTTGCGTGGCTGCAGCGCCAAGCACCCCGGTTGGAGCGACGACCCCGACCACGTTCGTCGTGGGCAGTGCGTCGACGACCTACACCGTCCCCACGGGGATCTGCGGGATTCATGTGGAGCTCTATGGCGGCGTGGGACAGTCGAATTCCGAGCACACCTCGGGCGGGGCTGCGGGCGTGGTCATTGCCAATCTGCCTGTCGGTGGTTCGAGCTCCATCCAGAGCGGTGACACGCTCACCACGGTGATCGGCCAGAGCGGGGCCCATGGGGGCATCGGCGGTGCGCCCGCTGGAGCAAACGGCGACGGAATCGGTGGAGGCGGCACAACGCTTTCAGATGGGGCCACACTCCTCGCAGTTGCCGGCGGCGGTGGCGGAGCACCGAGCGTCAGCAACGGTGTCTGGGATCTCGCTGCCGGCGGCGGCGGCATCATCGGCACCTCGGGTGACACCGGCGGTGCCGGAGGGAGTGCGACTGGCCCCGAGTACTTGGTTCAAGGGTTGAGTGAGGTCCCCGCTACAGGAGGAACTGAGGTTGGACCTGGCCAACCCGCGAGCTACTCCGGAGCAGATCGCGATCAAGGTGTCGGCGCAGCAGGTTCGGTGACGATCCTGGGCGGCGGCGGGGACGGTGGTTACAGCAGCGATGGAGCAGGTGGATCTGGCGGCGGCGGGTACTTCGGCGGCGGCGGCGGCGCGAGTGGTTCGAAGTATTCGGGCGGCGGCTGGGTCTGGTTTCGCAGTGCTGGCGGCGGCGGCTCAAGCTGGGTGATGCAGGGGGCAGATACCAATTCACTTCTTATTGCCGGGTCCTATGGGACCAATGGTGACGGGAGCACGAGCATCAGCCCCTTGGGATGTGAGTCGACGACGTTTGCTCCGATGACGGGACAGATCGGCCAACACTTCAGTCCACCGACCACTTCAGATCAAGGGCATCCGTTGATCGTCACGGTGGAAGATTCGTCGCTGGGTGTCTGCCGCACCACGGGTTCGACCGTGACGTTCATCGGCGGCGGAACGTGCAAGTTGAATGCTGCGGTCTCCAATGCTCTTTCGGTCTTCCCCCTTACGATGACTGACTCGATCACTGTGGCGGGGCCAGGAGGGGGGCAGGATCCACAGACGTTGAACCTCTCGAGCCTTGATCTCAGCCCACTTGGCTATGGCTCGTCTCGTGACCTGACGCCAACCACGAACGCGCTGGATTCAACGGTGCTCTCCGCTTCCACGCTGACACCATCGACCTGCACCATTCAAGGCCTTCTGACGGTGGTCCCTGCCGGGCTTGGCACTTGCACCGTGCAGATCACTTCGGGAGGGACGACCTATTACGCGCCTACAAGTGCCGTCGTTGCACTGACCATCGTGGAAAGTGCACCTTCGATCTGGGTCTGCAAGGTGCATGATGATTGTGCGGTTTCTATTTCCTCAGGCTCCGTGGACTTGACCGATCTCGTCGTGTTCTCTCTTTCGGACCAGACCTTCATGTCAGCGCTTGACACTCCGAGCCAGGGCGCGTTGAGTGGGACATCCAAGACCCCGAAGACCTGCACTTTGGCCGCTGGAAAGCTCTCCACTATCGGGTTTGGGACGTGCACGCTCAAGGTGAGTCAGGCTGCGGCGAGTCCTTTCCTGGCGTCGGCGCAGTTCACGATGACGCTTAGGGTCTTTGGGTCGTTCACCACCAATGCGCCTGCCACGTTCGCTGAACACAAGAAGTACACCGTCACGATCACGGTATGGGGATGTCCCACTCCGAGCGAAGATCCAACTTGCCAGCCGAGACCAGTTGCAATCTCGAAGGCCGTGGCAAAGGTAATGAACGTCCGTCTCGTCGTACTCCCAGCCCCGGTTCCGGTGACGCCCAACAAGACGGGGCGGCTGGTCGCATCATTCACAATCGGCTCTGGCAAGGCTGGTACGTACGACACCGGAATCGCACTTGACTTCAAGGTATCCAAGAACGTCTGGGCAGGAGCTTCGCCAGCCCGGCAGTTCACCTACACCGTGACGGGTGACTAATTCGAATACTGTGATGCGGATTCACTCAACTGCACCTCGCAAGTAGAACGGAGACCAAATGGCCCGCTACCGTCTGTCCCTCATTGCTGCAATCAGTCTGGCTGCAGTCGCATTCAGCGCATGTTCGAGTTCGTCGAGCACCATCAACTCCTCGACGTCGACGACCGTCAACGCATCGGCCATCGCCCCCATTCCTGCGGGGGTCCTCTCCCCGGCGGGCACGGCAGGCAAGGAACCTCAGGTGGTCGTTCCTTCGACACCGGCACCTTCGCGCCTCGAGGTCGCCGATCTCATCACCGGCACCGGACCCAAGGCCAAGGCGGGGGATAAGGTCGAGGTCCAGTACGTGCTCGCTACCTATTCCTCGGGCGGCGTGGTCCAGTCCTCCTGGACCTCACAGCCCTTCAGCTTCACGCTGGGCGCGGGCGAGGTCATCAAGGGCTGGGATCTCGGCCTGTCTCTTATACACATCTGACGCTGCCGACGATACTCCTTGTGT
>CAWUMT010000204.1:0-3088 GCA_963923735.1 uncultured Acidimicrobiales bacterium | reverse complement strand
GGTCTCGTGGGCTCGGAGATGTGTATAAGAGACAGATCCTCGAGATGGCCGGCATCCGCGACATCCTGGCCAAGTCGCTGGGTTCGTCGAACTCGATCAACGTGGCCCACGCCACCATCGCCGGTCTCAAGTCGCTGCGTCGGCCTGAGGAGATTGCTGCCCTCCGTGGCAAGCAGCCCGACGAGGTCGTGCCCGCCGGCGTGCTCCGCGCGTATCGCGAGCGTCAGCGTGAGGAGACCCTGTACAAGGAGGCCAGCATCTGATGGCAGAGCTCAAGGTCACCCAGGTTCGTTCCAGCATCGGCACCAAGCCCAAGCACCGCGGCACGCTGCGGGCGCTTGGCCTTCGTCGGCTGGGCCAGTCCAACACCCTGCCCGATCGTCCCGAAATTCGCGGGATGATCGCTCGGGTGCCCCACCTCGTGGAAGTTGAAGAGGTCTAGAGATGAAGCTCCATGACATCAAGCCGGCTGCCGGCTCGTCCAAGAAGCGTCAGCGTGTCGGTCGAGGCATCGCGGGCAAGGGCGGCAAGACCGCCGGTCGCGGTACCAAGGGTCAGAAGGCTCGTGACACGATCCCCGCAGGCTTCGAAGGTGGCCAGCTGCCCCTGATGCAGCGCATCCCGAAGCTCAAGGGCTTCAACAACCCCTTCCGGGTCGAGTACACCCCGGTGAACCTCGACGCCATCGCCAACCTGGGCGTGGCCGAGGTCACTCCTGAGGTGCTCGTCGAGCGCGGGCTCGCCGGAAAGAACGAGCTCGTCAAGGTGCTCGGTCGTGGTGAGCTCTCGGGCGCCATCAAGGTCTCGGCGCACGCCTTCTCCAAGTCGGCCGAGGCGGCCATCACTGCCGCCGGTGGCTCGGTGGAGAAGGTGGCCCTGCCCTTCAAGGTGCGTCCGGCTGCCCAGGGCAACCAGCACACCAACCGCTAGTAGAGAGACGACGACGTGCTGTCGAGGCTGGCCAACATCTTCCGGGTCCCGGACCTGCGGAACAAGGTCGTCTTCACGCTCGCCGTCATCGCGCTCTACGCCCTGGGCTCGAACATCCCGGTCCCGGGCGTCTCGTACTCCCAGGTCGAGCTGCTTCAGGCTCGCGCCGGAGCCTCGGGCGTCCTCGGGTTCCTGAATCTGTTCTCCGGCGGCGCACTGACTCGTCTGGCCATCTTCGGCCTCGGCGTCATGCCCTACATCACCAGCTCGATCATCATCCAGCTGCTGACCACGGTCATCCCCAAGCTCACCGAGTGGCGTGATCAGGGAGCCGTCGGGCAGAAGAAGATCACCCAGACCACCCGGTACCTGACGATCGCGCTGGCCCTCATGCAGGCCACCGGTCTCGTCTACGCCTTCCACGGCCACGACTCGGCCCTCATTGGCACCACCATCGACCTGATCCCGAAGTTCACCCTTCCCTTGGGTGTCTTCATGGTCCTGTGCCTCACCGCGGGGACCGCCTTCGTCATGTGGCTCGCCGAGCTCATCACCCAGCGCGGCATCGGCCAGGGCATGTCGATCCTGATCTTCGCCAACGTGGTGGCCTCGATCCCCTCGGGCGGCAAGGCCATCTACTTGGAGGGCGGCGCAATGAAGTTCGCCGTCATCCTGGCCGTCTCGCTCGCTCTTCTGGTCTTCATCGTCTACATGGATCAGGGCCAGCGCCGCATCCCGGTGACCTTCGCCAAGCGGGTGGTGGGTCGCAAGATGTACGGCGGGTCCTCGACCTACATCCCGCTCAAGGTCAACCAGGCCGGTGTGATCCCGATCATCTTCGCCTCCTCGGTGCTCTACATCCCGGTCCTGCTCTCGAACATCATCCCGTGGGCCTGGTTCCAGCACTTCGTGACCAAGTCGCTCACCCCGACGAGCCTCGTCTACATCGGCTTCTACTTCCTGTTGATCGTGGCCTTCACGTTCTTCTACGTCTACATCGTCTTCGAGCCGCACCAGCAGGCCGACATCATCCGCAAGCAGGGCGGGTTCGTTCCCGGTATCCGTCCGGGGCCGCCCACGGAGAAGTACTTCGCCCACCTGCTCAGCCGCATCACGGTGGTGGGCGCTCTGTTCCTCGGCGCCGTGGCCGTCATCCCCTCGCTGCTCATGGCCTTCTGGCACCTGAACAACTTCCCGTTCTACGGCACCACCCTGCTCATCTCGGTGGGTGTGGCGCTCGAGACGATGCGCCAGATCGACTCCCAGCTGATGATGCGCAACTACGAGGGATTCCTCAAGTAGTCCCATGTCGGCCGGAGTCAGGCTCGTCGTTCTGGGCAAGCAGGGCGCAGGCAAGGGGACGCAGTGTGAGCGTCTCAGCCATCGCTACGCCATCCCGCACATCTCCACTGGGGACATGCTGCGCGCCGCGGTGCGCAACCGCACGGCGCTCGGCCTCAAGGCGGCCGCCCTCATGGACACCGGTGAGCTGCTGCCCGACGCGCTGATCGTCGAGATGGTGGCCGAGCGCCTTGCCGAGCGCGATGCGGCCACCCGGGGCTTCGCCCTCGACGGGTTCCCCCGCACGGTGACCCAGGCCGAGATGCTCGAGGGCCTCCTCGACGGCCGCCCCCTGCACTGCGTCATCGACCTCGACGTGCCCACGGACCTCGTGCTCTCCCGCCTGGTCTCCCGGCGGGTCTGCCAGGACTGCGGTGCGATCTACTCGCTCAACACCCCACCGGCACTCGGGTGGACCTGTGACAACTGTGGTGGTCAGGTGATCCAGCGGGCCGACGACACCGCCGAGGCGATCATGACCCGTCTTCAGGCCTATGAGCGTGAGACCAAGCCGCTGATCGAGTTCTACCGCAGCCACGGTCTGCTTGAGACGATCGATGCGACCGCTACACCTGATGAGGTGCTCTCCGCCACGGTGGCGGCCATCGAGCGCCGAAGGGAGTCCTGATGCGTCGCAACGCCGGTGAGCTCGAGAAGATGCGCCGTGCCGGCCGGGTGGTGGCCGAGATGCACGAGAAGACCCGTGCGGCGATCCGTCCCGGAGTGAGCACCGGTGAGATCAACCGCGTCGCCGCCGAGGTCATCGAGTCCCGTGGTGCGACCTCGAACTTCCTCGGCTACCACGGCTTCCCCGCCG
>CAWUMT010000203.1:0-3108 GCA_963923735.1 uncultured Acidimicrobiales bacterium | reverse complement strand
CGCGCTCAGCCACGGGTGTTGAGCTCGCCCATGGCCCGCTCGAGCCCCTGGGTGACCAGGGTCTCGAGGCCGTCGGCACCCCGCTCGAGCGCGACGCCAAGGGCCTCGGCGTCCGCACCGCGGGGCTTGGAGAGGACCCAGTTGGCACCTGCCTCTTTCGACGGAGGCTTACCCACGCCGATGCGCAGGCGGACGAACTCCTGAGTCTTGAGCACCGAGGCGATAGAGCGCAGTCCGTTGTGACCGGCGGCGCCTCCGCCGACCTTGAGCTGCAGCCGCCCCGGCTCGAGATCGAGCTCGTCGTGGACCACGACCAGCTGGCTGGGACCCTCGATACCGGTGCGCTCAAGCAGGCCGGGCAGCGCGGCACCCGATTCGTTCATGAACGTCGTGGGGACGGCAAGCGCGACACGCGCCTTGCCGATGCGTACCTCACAGAGCTCGGCGCGCTGACGGGGTTCTACCTTGAGGCGACCACCACGTCGCTGGGCGAGCAAGCGAACGAGATCGGCACCGACGTTGTGACGAGTTCCCTCGTACTCGGAACCGGGATTGGCGAGACCGAGAATCAGCAGGTCTGCGGGGGTGCCGCGTCGCTCTGCGGCGCCCTTGCGGCGCCAGGCCATGGGCAGATCTAGGACTCGGCCGAGGCGTCAGCCGCAGGGGCCTCGCCCTCAGCTGCTTCCTCGCCACCCTCGCCCTCGGCACCGCGGGCACCACGGCCCACGTGAGCAATGGCGATGGCCTGCTCGGGGTCACCAGCGATGCTGGCACCCTCGGGAAGGTCCAGATCGGCGACGCGAAGGATGTCGCCCGGCACCATGGCCGAGATGTCGAGCTCGAGCACCGTGGGGATCGCGCCGGGACGTGCACTGATGGCCACGTTGAAGAACTGCTGGTCGACCGAGCCGTCTGCGTGACGCACCTCAACGGGGTCACCCACGATGGTGATCGGCACTTCGACCGTCACCGTCTCATCACGGCTGGTGATCTGGAAGTCAACGTGCTGAAGCGTGCCGCGGACCGGGTGACGCTGGAGCTGACGGGCGAGGACGAGGTACTTGTCCGCACCGCAGTCGAGCTCGATGAGCTGGTTGGTGCCGGCCTCGCCCGAGAGCGCCACGCGCAGCTCGGGGCCGTCGACGGCGACCGAGACCGGGTCGGTCCCGTGGCCGTAGACGACGCCAGGGATCTTGCCTTCACGGCGGAGCCGACGGGTCGTACTTGAACCGGGCTCGCGGCCGACCTCGGCGCTCAGGGTGATCTCGGGCATGGCGTGGAGGCTCCTTGTGGAGAGTGCTTGAACTCAGCGCCGGATTCACCCGGCACGGGAGAGACGATCCTAGCCCTTGGGCCAGAAGGTCTCCAACGCAGGCCCCTAGGCCAGGTTTTCGCCCCCGAAGATCTCCGAAACTGAGGAGTCCTCGAAGACCGCATCGATGGCGTCGCCAATCAGCGGGGCCACCGAGAGCACCTCGAGGCCGTCGAAGTGGCGCTCGGAGGGCACGGGCAGGGTGTTCGTGACGACCACCCGGGAGAACGAGGAGTCCCGGAGCCGCTCGGTGGCCGGGTCCGAGAGCAGGGCGTGGGTGGCCATGGCCCAGATCTCCTTGGCCCCATTGGCCCGGAGCAGGTCCGCACCCGCACAGATGGTCCCTGCGGTGTCGATCATGTCGTCGATGAGCACGCAGTGGCGCCCTTCGACCTCACCGACCACGTGGAGGGCTTCGACTGTGTTGACCGTGCCCTTGGGCCGAGTCTTGTGCACCAGCGCCAGATCGGCGCCCAAGTGCTGGGCGTAGCGCTCGGCCACTTTCACCCGGCCGGCGTCAGGAGCCACGACCACGATGTCGGAGCCGACGTTTTCGCGCAGGTAGTTCTCGAGGACAGGTGCGGCCGTCAGGTGGTCGAAGGGAGCGTCGAAGAAGCCCTGGATCTGCCCGGAGTGCAGGTCCACCGAGACCACTCGGTCGGCGCCTGCGGCGGTGAGCATGTCGGCCACGAGCTTGGCCGTGATGGGCTCACGGCCGGTGGCCTTACGGTCCTGGCGTGAGTAGCCGTAGTACGGGATGACCGCCGTGATCCGCTTGGCCGAAGCGCGCTTGGCGGCGTCGATCATGATGAGCTGCTCCATCACCGCATCGTTCACGGGCCCGCAGTGGGTCTGGATGATGAAGGTGTCGGTGCCCCGCATCGAGGTCTCATAGCGGCAGTGGATCTCGCCGTTTGCGAACTCTCGGAGGTTGGCGCCAACCAGTTCGACGCCGAGGTGCTCGGCGATCTCCTGGCTCAGCTCGGGGTGCGAACGCCCTGTCACCAGGGCCATCTTGCGCTTGGGGATCAGCTCCACGGGGCCACACGCTACCGCGCTTCGGATCGACCCGTCAGTGGCGTCCTACGCCTCGACGACCGAGCCCGGCGCGAGGTGGGTGCCGGGTGCGACCACCGCGCCCGGCCGCAACACGCTGAAGGACTCGATTCGGGCATCAGCACCGATGTGTGCGCCCCGGGCGTGGACGACGTCGAGCTTCGCCCCCTCCCCTACGACACAGTCCTCGAGCACGGCGTCGGGACCGATCCGCGCGCCGGTGCCCACCGTGGTGGTGCCTCGAAGGATGGTGCCGGGCAGCAGGGTCACGTCTTCGGCGAGCTCGACGGTGGCGTCCACGTACGTGCGCTCGGGGTCCCACATCGTCACCCCACGGCGCAACCAGCGCTCATTGATCCGATCCCGCAGCTCGGCCTCGGCCACCGCAAGCTGCGCCCGGTCGTTGACACCAGCGGCCTCCATCGAGTCGGCCACGGTCAGCGACGAGGTGGTGTAGCCCGCCTCGTGGAGGACTCCGACCACGTCGGTCAGGTACAGCTCGCCTTGGGCATTCTGGGGCTCGAGCCGCCGAAGGGCCGGACTGAGCAGGCTGCGGCGAAAGCAGTAGATCGAGGTGTTGACCTCTCGGATCAAGCGCTGCTCCTCGGTGGCATCAGCGTGTTCGACCACGCCAGCGACCCGGCCGTCCTTCGAGCGCACGATGCGCCCGTAGCCAGTGGGGTCCGAGAGCTCCGCGGTCAGCAAGGTGACGCCGGCCGCCTCGGCCACGGACGTGACCC
>CAWUMT010000202.1:0-3112 GCA_963923735.1 uncultured Acidimicrobiales bacterium | reverse complement strand
CTTCGAGGGCGTACGTGTGGTCGAGCTGGCCCAGTGGGTCTTCGTCCCCGTTGCCGGTGCACTGCTGGCGGACTGGGGTGCCGATGTTGTGCACATCGAGCGGCTCGAGGGGGACTCGTATCGAGGCCTGATGACCCAGGGCATCGGCGCGGGAGCCAGCAGCGGGGTGAACCTCTCTGTGGCGCTCGCCAATCGAGGCAAGCGCTCGATCGCCCTCGATCTCAAGGCGCCGGAGGGCAAAGAGGCCCTCGAGCGCCTCTTGGACTCCGCGGACGTGTTCCTGACCAACTTCCGGCCTGCGGCGCTCAAGCGCCTCGGACTCGATGATGAGACCCTTCGCGCCAAGTATCCGCGCCTCATCTACGCCCAGGGCAACGGATTTGGCTCCAAGGGACCCGACGCCAACCAGGCGGGCTACGACGCCTCCGCCTTCTTCGCACGCGGTGGGCTCGCCCACATCCTGACGCCGCCTGACCGGGACTATCCGATCGGCCAGCGCGGGGCGATGGGGGACCGCAATGGCGCGATGGCCCTGGCTTTCGGGATCGCCGCCGCGCTGCTCAAGCAGCAGCGGACCAACAAGGGCTCCACCGTGGATGTCTCCCTGTTGGCCACCGCGATGTGGACGCTGTCCTCGGACGTGTTGGCTGCATTGGGCGGAGCGGAGCCGAAGCCCGCGGCTGGGCGCCTCATGGTCAACCCGCTGATGGGGGGCTACCGGACGAGAGATGGGCGGCACATCCAACTGGTGTTCTTGGAGTCCGACCGCTACTGGCCGGACTTTGCTCGGGTCATCGGCCGCGAAGACCTGCTCGAGGACCCTCGGTTCACCGACCTCGCTGCTCGGGGGCAGAACTCAGACGTTCTGATCGAGATCCTCGACACGGAGTTCGCCAGTCGCGACTTCGAGGACTGGAAGGCCACGCTCCAGGCACTCGACGCACCTTGGGCTCCGGTCCAGTCCGTCACTGAACTGTTGAGCGATCCTCAGGTGATCGCCAACGGTTACATCGGCGAGCTTCGCGATGAGTCCGGTGAGGTTCTCTACTCGATGCCCGCAGTGCCCGTGCACTTCGACGGCGAGCCTCCGGAGATGCGTCGTGCGCCCGAGCACGGTGAGGACACCGAGATGGTGCTTCTCGATCTCGGGTACGACTGGGAGCAGATCGCCGAACTCAAAGCGGCCAACATCATCCCGTGAGCACCTCAGCACGCCCCGTCCCGGCTCCCGATGAGGCCTCGGCTCCCTATTGGGAGGCAGCTGCGGCGCATCGTCTCGTACTCGCTCGCTGTCAGGCGT
The DNA here is from genome assembly GCA_963923735.1 of uncultured Acidimicrobiales bacterium. GTDB lineage: Bacteria > Actinomycetota > Acidimicrobiia > Acidimicrobiales > RAAP-2 > CAIUMH01. Next base: position 1,812 of record CAWUMT010000202.1, on the reverse strand, counting down.
GTTCGCAGTTCAGCCACCCGCCGTCCACCGTGTGCGGGCAGTGTCACTCGACCGAGCCGAACTGGAGCTGGGACCCGGTCGATGGTGCGGGGAAGGTACGTTCGTGGACGGTCATGCGGTCCTCGTTCCTTCCGGGCCTCGGAGAGGACGTCCCCTTCGTCCTCGTCGACGTGGAGCTCGACGTGCAGCAGGAACTTCGCTTGATCGGCCGCCTGCTCGACGGCCCCGACGCCACCATTGAGCCCGGTTCCCGGGTGGTGCTTGGTTTCGAGGATCTGGCCCCTGGGGTCGCGGTCCCTGCCTTCAAGTTGGAGGACGCTCGATGAGCGGACGCCTTCTTGCGTCAGGTGACATCGCCATCGTCGGCTACGCCCACTCCAAGGCGGTCCGCCACGCGGACCAGACCCTCGGGGCTCTGGCCGTCGAGACAGCCCGGGCCGCCATCGCGGATGCGGGCCTGAACGTCAGTGACGTCGACGGCTTCGTCGGCTCCTCGCTTCTGCCATCGGGTGGTGCGCATCAGGCGGAGGACGGCGTCTCGATCGTCACGCCCAACTGGTTGGCGGCCAACCTCGGGGTTGATCCTGCGTACGCCTCAGGCTTCCAGGGTTTCGGTCAGCTTCCCGGCTCGGTGGTGCTCGGTGTGAATGCCCTCGCTGCAGGAGCCTGTGACTACGTGGTGGTGCATCGAGCACTCCACAATCCGCCCGGTCGCTACCACGAGAATCCGATGACCACCGCTCGGGGGTCGAACCAGTGGACGGTTCCTCAGGGGTACTTCGGGCCCCTCGTGATGATCGCCATGCTCTACAACGAGTACCTCCAGCGCTACGGCGCCACCCGGGAGGCGATGGCCAAGCTGATCGTCGAGGCACGCCGGCAGGGCTCGAAACTGCCCTGGTCCTACTGGTACGACAAGCCCCTGGCGGAGCAGGAGTACCTCGACGCTGCCATGATCAACGACCCGATCTGTCGCTACGACTGCGACATCCCGGTCGACGGTGTGGCCTGCTTCGTGTTGACGCGATCCGATCGGGCGAAGGACCTGCCCAACAAGCCTGTCTATGTCGCCGGCTACGGTTTTGGCGCTCCAACGAGGCAGCGCCTGCCCCTCCACTGGCCGCTCGATGACGTGATGGAGGTCGGGACGGCCCTGACGAAGCGGCTCTATGCGTCAGCGGGGATCACCGCTGCGGACATCGACCTGCCCCAGCTCTATGACGGGTTCTCACCCTTCCTTTACCTCTGGGCCGAGGTTCTCGGGCTGTGTGGGCCGGGTGAAGCGCACCAGTTGGCGCTCGCGGGGAAGTTCGATGCCGACAATCCCGAAGGTATCCCGATCCTCTCGGGCGGCGGCGCCATCGGAAACGGACGGATGCACGGCGTTCCCCAGATGCTCGAGTGCTACCTGCAGCTATCGCGCCGGGCAGGGGAGCGTCAGCGCGACAATGTCGACGTGGGACTTGCCTGTCACTCCTCGCCGCACTTCGGCGGAGCCATCGTCTACACCTCCGAACCTCGATGACCGCACGCCTCGCTGCGGCGGACCAAGAGGAGTCCCTCGAGGACCTGCCCCTGTGGGCGGAGCGGGCGATCGAGCGGTCGCCAGGAGTTCGCCGCACCCCTGAGCGCAGTTTGGAGCAGGCTCAGGCCATCGTCGACGCGGCCAACGGACTGGTCCTGGCACGGGGGACGGACTTCACCACCCAGGAGCTCGTCAACGAGGCGGGCGTCTCGCTCCAGACCTTCTACAAGGCCTTCGAATCCAAAGAGGAACTGCTGCTCGCCGTCTTCGAGGACCGCATCGCCAGC
>CAWUMT010000201.1:0-3160 GCA_963923735.1 uncultured Acidimicrobiales bacterium | reverse complement strand
CCACGAGCTCTTCGAGGATGTCCTCCAAGGTCACGAGCCCGGCCGTGCCGCCGTATTCGTCAACCACCACGGCCATGTGGAGCTTGGCGGCTCGCATGTCCTTGATCATCGTGGAGACTTTCTTGGTCTCGGGCACGAAGAACGGGGTGCGGCAGTGCTCGCCAATGAGCTCGTCGCCGCGTCCGTCGCGCTCTAAGACCATCAGGTCCTTTGCGAAGGCCACCCCGGTGATGTCATCGATGGACTCGGCATAGACGGGAAGGCGGGAGAATCCCGCCTCCAAGGCCTCGACGAGGGCGTCGGAGACCGAGATGGCCGACGAGATCGCCTCCATGTCGGTGCGCGGGACCATGACCTCTCGCACCACGGTGTCGCCGAAGTCGAGCATCGAGTGGATGAACTGGCGCTCATCGGCGTCGATCACGTTCTCCTCGCCCGCTACGTCCGCCATGGCCCGCAGCTCGGACTCGGTGATGGCCAGATGCGCCGAGGTGCCCTTCTGGCGCAGCACGAAGTTGGCCAGGCCGATCAGCACGGCGGCCAGTGCGCGCACCGGGGGGAAGTGGATCATCCAGTTGACCATCGGCGCGGCGCTGAGCGCGGCGGTCTCGGGGTGGTGCACCGCCCAGTTCTTCGGGACGGCTTCGAAGAAGACGAAGATGACGACGATTTCGAAGGCGGCCGCTGCCAGCACACCCCAGGCGCCGAACCAGTGGTCGGCGAGCAGGCCGAGCAGGGTGGCCGAGATCAGCTGGCACATCAGGATCATCAGGAGCAGCGGGTTCAAGAAGCGCTCAGGATGCTGGACAAGCGCGGTGAGCGAGTGCGCGCCTCTGCGGTCCTGGTCGGCCAGTGACTTCGCCTTGGCCCTCGTGGTGCGGATCAGCGCGGTCTCCGCCGCCGCGAGGCCGCCGGAGAGGAAGAGCAGGACCGCCACGAGCACGGCGAAGATGATCTGGGTGCTGGTGCTCACGTGGCAGCCCCCGTCCAGAACTTCTGAAGCAGGTGGCGCTCTCGAGCCTCCATCCGCTCGGCCTCCTCGTCGGCCTGGTGGTCCCAGCCGAGCAGGTGGAGCACGCCGTGGACGACGAGCAGGGACACCTCGGCCTCGAAGGAGACCTCATGTTCGACGGCATTGCGCGCCGCGACCTTGGGGCAGATCACGATGTCGCCGAGGAGCGTGGGGGCCTCGGGCTCCTCATCGCCCATGGTCGGCCCCGTGGTGCCCGCATCAGGGAAGCGCCCCGAGGTCGGGTCGTCGTCCTCGATCGGGAAGCTCAGCACGTCGGTCGGACCCTGCTTGTGCATGAACCGCTCGTTGAGCTCAGCGATGGTGCCTTCGTCCGCGAAGAGCAAGGAGACCTCGGCGGGCCCCCGGACGCCCTCGAACTCGAGGGCCGACGCAGCGAGAGTCACGAAGGCCCCGAGGTCGATCTCGTGGTCCTGTTGCTCATCAGCCCCGAAGACCTCAACGGGCACCGGGCGCCTCCGGGGCCTTGGCGTCGGCCGCCTCGTAGGCGTCGATGATGTCGCCGACGATCTTGTGGCGCACCACGTCCCTGCGGTCGAGGTGCACGAACTCGATGCCCTCGACCTCACCCAGGATCTTCTCGAGCCCCACGAGACCCGAGCGGCCACCGGCCACGTCGATCTGGGTGGTGTCACCGGTGACCACGCACTTCGAGCCGAACCCGATGCGGGTCAGGAACATCTTCATCTGCTCGGGGCTCGTGTTCTGCGCCTCGTCCAAGATGATGAAGGAGTTGTTCAGCGTCCTGCCTCGCATGAAGGCGAGGGGGGCCACCTCGATGGTCCCCTTCTCGATCAGGCGCTGGGCCCCCTCGGGCTCCAAGAGATCGAAAAGGGCGTCATAGAGGGGACGCAGGTAGGGATCCACCTTGGCCATCAGGTCACCCGGAAGGAACCCGAGGCGCTCACCTGCCTCGACTGCGGGTCGGGTCAGCACGATGCGGTTGACCGCCTTGGCCTGCAACGCCTGGACGGCCAAGGCCACGGCGAGATAGCTCTTGCCCGTTCCTGCTGGTCCGAGACCGAAGGTGATCGTCGACTGGGCGATCGCATCGCAGTAGCGCTTCTGCCCTGCGGTGTGCGGGCGCACGGCGCGTCCCTTCGCACCGCGCACCACGGTCGAGCCGAGGACTTCAGAGGGACGCAGATCCTGGCGTGCCATGTCGATCGAGCGCGTCAACTTGGTCTCATCGAGGCTCTGGCCGGCTTCCAACAGCAAGACCAACTCGTCGAAGAGCTGGACCACGCGGCCTGCCTGGGGGCCCTCGACCTTGATGAGGTTGCCCTTCACGCTGATGCGCTCGGTGCGGAAGGCGGCCTCGATCTGGCGGAGGTGCTCGTCGCGCTGGCCGAGCAGGGCCGCCATCAGGTGCGTGTTGGGCACCATGGTGGTCGTCCGCTCTGCGGTCGTCTCAGTGTTCGAGCTCAGGGTGCTCACCCCGGCGGCCAGGTGAGCGAACGGCCACCCACCACGTGGAGGTGGAGGTGGGGCACGGAGTTCTGCGCGTCGGGCCCGACGTTGAAGATGAGGCGGTAGCCACGGTCCTCGCCACCGATCCCCTCGAGGTCGGCGACCTGCTGGGCGGTGGCAATCATCGCGGCGAGCGTGGCGGCATCGCTGCTCTCGATGCGACCGGCGTGGTCGATGTGGTCCTTGGGCACCACGAGGACGTGCACCGGCGCTTGGGGGGCGATGTCTCGAAAGGCGAGCGTGTGCTCGGTCTCGACCACGACGTCGGCGGGGATTCGCCCGGCGACGATCGAGCAGAACAGGCAGTCCTCGACGGTCCGCATCCCTAGCGCTCCTCCACGGAACCGACCGTACCGCCTCGCAAGGCCCCGAGGAGCACACCAGCGGTCACCGCAGCGGTCTCGGTGCGCAGCACCCCGTCGCCGAGGCCCACGTGGGCGAACTCGAGAGCGAGCTCGGCCTCGCTGAAGCCGCCTTCGGGGCCGATCAGGATCCGCTGCGCTGACGCGCCGATCGGTGCAGCGCCGGGGACCCCGAGGGCGCTGCCGGGACCCACGAGGTCCGTGACTCGAAGCGGTCCGGAAATCTCGGGCAGGCGGACCTGGCGGGACTGGCACGCGGCTTCTCTCGCCACACGTCGCCACCGCTCAAGGGCCTTCT
>CAWUMT010000200.1:0-3178 GCA_963923735.1 uncultured Acidimicrobiales bacterium | reverse complement strand
ATGGGATAGGAGGCGGCAGCGGGGCGAGCAGGAGGCACGATCCGCCCAATGTACCGGCCTCGACGGGGCCCGCCGCTGCCCTCCTCTTGGCCCTCTGGCGCTCCCCTGCTAGCATCGTGGGTCCTCGGGCAGCGGTCCGCCGTCCGGCCTCCCCCATCTCGATTCGCAGGAGTCCTCAGTCCTCGTGGCAAACATCAAGAGCCAGATCAAGCGCAACCGTCAGAACGAGCGTCGTCGCCTCGCCAACAAGGCCGTCCGCTCGGAGATGAAGACCCGCACCAAGAACGCTGTGACTGCCGCTGAGGCTGGCGCAGACAACTCGGTCGAGGCACTGCGTCTGGCCGTCAAGCGGATCGACAAGGCCGCTGCCTCGGGCACCATTCACAAGAACCAGGCGGCCAACCGCAAGTCCCGCCTGATGAAGCGCATCAACGCGCTGAGCGCCAAGTAGCTCTCCACACCAGCTGCACCCAGGTGCAGCATTGCGACAACTTCGACGCGCCCGAACTCGTCTAACGCCGAGCGCTGAGCCGCTGCGTCAAGCGGGCCACGAGCACCTCGATGACCACCCGATCGTCGAGTCCGCTCATCCCCTTGATGTCGAGATCCGCCTGGGCGATGAAGGCCAGGCAGTCCCTGAGTTGCTCGAGGTCCAGGCGCCGAGAGAGATCGAGTGACTTCTTCGCCGGAAAGGCATGGACTCCGAGCAATGCTGCGGCGTCCTCGCCTGAGGTCACCGGCGCACCCTGAAGCCGCGCCGCCCTTGAGACGTGGTTGTCGATCGAGGCCAGGATCTCGTGCGCCGAGGCGCCTCCGGGGCCCATCATCCGGTCCAAGACCAGCAGGGCTCCTGCGATGCTCCCGGCTTCGAGGGCATCGGTGAGGTCCCAGATGGGAACTGAGCCCTTGGTGCCCAAGAACGGCTCGAGCATCGAGTCATCGATGGTGACGCCTTCGCCGTATGCGGCGGCCAAGGTCTCGAGCATCCCGTCGAGGCGGCCCAGCTCCTCGCCAAGGTGCGCCTCAAGTCGCTTCTGTGCAGAGGCCGAGAGGCGGACCGAACCATGACGGAGGTGCTCGGCGACGAACTCTCGCTTCTGCGCGGCCTTGCGCACGCCGACGTCGTGGACCTTGCCGAGCTGTGCTGCCTTCTTCGACAGCGCGGCAGGGACCTTCCCACCGGTGCCGATGAGCACGAGGGCGGCGTTGGGCGGCGGCGGATCGAGGACGGCGACGAGCCGTGCGGCAGCATCTTTGTCCAGTCCCCCCGCATCGCGCAGCACCACGATGCGCCGGTCCACCAGAAACGGCGGGGTCGTATAGGCATCGATCACCGCACCGACGTCGATCCCATCGGTGCCACCGGCGCCCGCTTCTTCGAGGACGAGTGTGGGATCTCGGTCTCCGATGAGCTCGTCAAGCACCAGTCGCAGCTCAGTGGCCACCATCGCCTCGTCGTCCCCGGTGATGAGCACGACCGGAGGCAGCGTGGTGGTGGTCGCCATCAGTCCGCGCCCAGGATCGCCTCGACGGCGTCGCGTACGGCCACCGTGCCCGCCACGTGGTGGACCCGAAGGACTCGGCATCCTCGGAGAATCCCGAGCGCCACGGCCGACAGCGAGGCCTCGCGACGATCGGCTACTTCCAAATCCAAGAGCACGCCCAAGAACGTCTTGTTCGAGGCCGAGAGCAGCAGCGGATAGCCGAGGTCGGCGAGGTCGGCCGAGCTGCGCAGGAGCTCAAGAGACTGTGCGGCGGTCTTGCCGAGATCGAGTCCGGCATCGACGATGATCCGCTCTGGAGGGATCCCTGCCGCGCGTGCTTGGCCGGCACGATCGAGGAGGAACTCGCGCACCGAGGCGACCACGTCGGGATAGACGGGATTGGGATCGGCCACCCGGGGCTTCAAGCGGATGTGGGTGGCCACCACGCTGGCCCCGGCTGCGGCCGCCACGTTGAGGTACTCCGGATCCCCGAAGCCCGAGATGTCATTGCCCACGACCGCGCCCGCAGCGAAGCAGGCCTCGGCCACCGAGGCACGCCAGGTGTCGATCGAGAGCGGCACGTCGAAGCGTGCGGCGAGCGCCTCGATGGCGGGGACCACCCGGTCGAGTTCCTCTTGCTCGGTGACCTCCTCACCGGGGCCGGCCTTGACGCCACCGACGTCGAGGAAGTCCGCACCGGCATTCACATGCTCTTCGGCTTTGGAGAGGAACTGGTCGAAGGCGAAGTTCGCACCCTGGTCGTAGAACGAGTCCGGCGTGCGGTTCAAGATCCCCATCACCAGCGCACGATTGGTCGTGTCGAAGACGTGGGGGCCGAGCGCCAGGGTGGGCGCGGAGATCGTCGAGGTCAAAGCCATCGAAAGCGTGCTCCTAGAAGATCGCCGCAGCGAGCTTCTTGCGATACTCCGCCGCCAGCGGGGTCGGGCCCATCGCCTCGAGCAGGTCCAAGAACTCCTGGCGGGCGTCCTCATCGGCCTTGACCCGGCCCAAGAGGCCATCGAGCAGAGGGGTGACCTCCTGGTTCTTCACGTCGATGGCCTGCTCGGCCAGACGGGCCTCGGCCAGTAGGTGACGCACCTCGGGGATCTCAGGAAGCCGAGCCAGCAACTCGATGGCCTCGGCGGGCCGGTCCGTCGAGATCAGCAGGGCCGCGAGCGCCAAGATCGCCCCTTCGTGGCCGGGGTCCTCAACCAAGGCGGCACGCAGTGAGTCCTCATCGCCGGCATCGACCGCCAGGTCGGCCTCAGAGGGGACGGACTGGGCGATGACCCGGTCCAAGAAGGCGTCGATCTCGGCTTGGGGCAGCGCACCGACGAACCCGTCGACGGGGCGGCCCTGGTAGATGGCGAAGACTGCAGGGATCGACTGGACCTGGAAGGCCTGAGCGGTGCGTGGGTTGTTGTCCACGTCGACCTTGGCCAACTCGATCTTTCCGGCTCGTGCCGCCACGGCGGACTCGATCATGGGGCCCAGCGTCTTGCACGGCCCACACCACTCGGCCCAGAGGTCCACCACGACCGGAACGGTCATGGAGCGCTCAAGGACCGCCGTCTCGAAAGTTGCATCCATCACGTCGACCATGGCCTCGAGGATACCGGGTTGCCCCGAGCCCACGGCCGAGAGCAGAGGGCTAGGTCTGTCTCTTATACACATCTCCGAGCCCACGAGACCAG
>CAWUMT010000199.1:0-3185 GCA_963923735.1 uncultured Acidimicrobiales bacterium | reverse complement strand
CGAGAGTCGACCATCGGCCCGGGGACCCGGCGCGGCGCAGCCACTCAGGACCCCCGCGGCGAGCGCCACGCAGGCCAGACCCACGGTCACCCGCATCTAGTCGCCTTGTTTGGAATCATTCTCATGAGGGTTGCTCAGCATAGACGAGAATTGGAACAGTTACAATCTTGGACATGAAGCCCGAGACCGTTCCCCCGATCCGGCGCACCCGCCAGCGTGAGGCAGTGGAGGGGGCCCTCCAGTCGGCATCGACCTTCCGCTCCGCCCAGGACCTCCATGCGACGATCCGGGGCTCTGGCTCGACCATCTCGTTGGCCACCGTCTACAACCAGCTCCGCCAGATGGCCGCCCGCCATGAGGTCGACGTCATCCGAACCGAGGCGGGCGAGGCCCTCTACCGACGATGCGGTGCAGGCGGTCACCACCACCACCTGCGGTGTCGGTCCTGTGGCAGCGTCGAGGAGCTCGAGTCCCCGGCGGTCGAGACCTGGGCGGCGGACGTCGCCGCCTCGAGCGGGTGGAGCGAGGTCACGCACGTCCTCGAAGTCACAGGGCTCTGCCCGGGATGCGCCGCATGATCGAAGTCGATCTCCTACGGCTCGGTGTGCCGGGCACCGACGCGCTGCTCACCATGCGTAGTGGCGGAGTCTCCGAAGGACCCTATGAATCGCTGAACCTCGGCCTCCACGTCGGAGACGAGCACGAGCGGGTCATCGAGAACCGTCGACGTGCGGCCGCCTCGCTGCGCGCCGAGCTTGAGGACCTCGTCTTCATGGATCAGGTGCACGGCGCGAATGTCGCCGTGGTCGATGCCACATCCGCCGGGCGTGGCGCGACAAGCACCGAGGATGCCATCGAGGCCACCGACGCATTGGTCACGACGGATCGCAGCATCGTCCTCGTCACGCTCGTCGCCGACTGTGCTCCAGTGCTCGTCTGCGATCCGATCGCCGGTGTGCTCGGAGTCGCACATGCGGGCTGGCGCGGCACTGTTGCGGGAGTGAGCACCGCACTGGTCGAGACCATGTGTGCACAGGGGGCCAACCTCGCCGACATGATCGGTGTGGTGGGTCCCGCCATCTCGCCGGGTGCCTATGAGGTAGGCACCGAGGTTGCCCAGGCCTTCGTCGATGCTGGCTTTGAGCCCGCCATCCACGATCACGCCGGCCACCTGCATGCTGACGTGGCTGGCGCCAACGCACTGAGCCTCCTCTACGCGGGTTTGGCACCGGAGAACATCACCCTCACCCAGGAGTCCTCGGACGACGCTGCGTTCTTCTCTGATCGTGCTGAGCGGCCGTGCGGGCGATTCGGACTTCTGGCCAGGCTCCGATGAGCGCGGCGATGCATCCGGGAACCTTCCGTTACGCCTCGTTGGACCTCGATGCGTCGAGCGCCACCGTGCGTGCTCGCTACGAGCTCGAGGGAGAGACGTTCGAGGAGGTCGCCCACCTTCCCGGTGCAGACCTGACGGCGCCGGGGGCGGAGGAGGCGGCGGAGCTCTACTTCCTCCTCGCCGGCGTCTCCTATTACAAGACCCGCGCACCTCGGCACGTGGACCTTGGCTCGCTCACCACTTCCGCTGGAGACCGGGACTTCCTCCGCACCTATCTCCTTGAGGGACTCGGTGAGTTCGCGTGGAAGAACGACCTGGACCTCGAGGCGCTCGAGATCCATGGCCCCGAGGGCACCCCGGCGTCCGTCACCGGGTTCGACCCCAGTGCAATGCTCATCCCCTTCGGCGGCGGCCTCGACTCGATCGTCACCGTGGCCGAGCTCGCCCCGCAGGCCGACCGCGCCGCGCTCTTCGTCGCGGAACGACCCGGGGCACGGTTCGCCGCCATCGAGGCATCGGCCGAGCTCACTGGCCTCGAGGTGCTCCGGGCGGAGCGCTCCCTCGACCCCAAGGTGTTCGAGTCGGCTGCTCGGGGGTATCTCAACGGCCACGTCCCGGTGACCGGAGTGCTCTCGGCGTTGGGTGTGCTGCGCGCCGTGACGTCAGGCTTCGGTGCACTCGTGATGTCGAACGAACGCTCCGCGTCCTCGCCCACCCTCGAGGGACCCAGAGGTCCCGTGAACCACCAGTGGTCCAAGGGTCGCGAGTTCGAAGAGGGCTTCCGGGACCTCCTGGCTCGCCGTCTCGGAGGCTTCGAGTACTTCTCCTGGCTCCGGGACCGCTCCGAGCTCTCGATCGCCGAGGCCTTCAGTCGCCTTGAGCAGTTCCATTCGGTCTTCCGGTCCTGCAACCGCAACTTTCATCAGGATCCCGCCCATCGCCTCGAGGGGTGGTGCGGAGTCTGCGACAAGTGCCTCTTCATCAACCTCGCCTTGGCTCCCCATCTGACTCCGACGCAACTGGGGACGATCTTCGGTGGGAGTGAGCCCCTTGCGAACCCCGAGATGACGCCACAGCTCGAGGTGCTGTGCGGGCTGTCGGTCGAACCTCGGCCCTTCGAGTGCGTGGGTGACGAAGCAGAGTGCCGCGTCGCGCTGATGCAGACCGCGCAACGGGAAGATCGCTCGACGAGTTCAATCGTCCAATCTCTCGCCGCGCGTCTTGGGTCCATCAATACGACTGAACAGCACGAGTCGACGTTCATCCCGGAGCGCTATGCGACCCGTGCATAGTTGGAGCGATCTCAAGGACCGTCGTGTCGGAATCTTCGGCATCGGGGTTGAAGGCCGGGCTGCGCTTGAACGCCTCGGCACCGCTCCTTCAAGCATCGTGCTCGTCGACGACGCCGACGTGGCGGTCCCGGGCCACGAGGTCGTGCGTACCGACACTGGCGGCCTCGAGGCGCTGCTCGCCTGCGAGGTGGTCATCAAGGCACCGGGCATCTCCCGGCTACGCCCGGAGATCCTCGCACTCGAGGCGGCGGGGATCTCGGTCGTCGGTGGCCTCGGGCTCTCCCTCAACGAGATGGACCGCTCCAAGGTCATCTGCGTGACGGGGACCAAAGGCAAGTCGACCACTTCCTCGATCCTCGGGCACCTCGCCACGGGCCTCGGCCTCACCGTCGAGGTGGCAGGCAACATCGGGACCCCGCCCTTCGCCGAGGGACTCACCGAGCGAGTCGACCTGCTCATCATCGAGACCTCGAGCTTCCAGGCCACCGATCTTGACCTGGCGCCCGCGATGGTGGTGGTGACCTCGCTTGGTGAGGACCACGTGGACTGGCATGGCG
>CAWUMT010000198.1:0-3202 GCA_963923735.1 uncultured Acidimicrobiales bacterium | reverse complement strand
AGGATCATGAGGCCCGAGTGGTCCTCGCCGAGGCCGAGCTCGGTGCTCGAGCACAACATGCCGTTCGAGGTGACTCCCCGCATCTTGCGCGTGGCGATTTCGAAGCCACCGGGCAGCACGGCGCCGACGGGCGCCAGCGGCACGAGGTCGCCGAGCTCGAAGTTCTTCGCGCCACAGACGATCTCAAGGGGGCCCGCACCCGCCTCGACAACCACTCGGCGGACCTTGTCCGCTCCTTCGATGGCGGTGATCTCGTCGATCCGAGCCACCACGACAGCGTCGAGGCCCTCGCCGACGATCTCGACCGCCTCGACCACGAGGCCGAGGTCATCGAGCGTCGCGCGAATCAGCTCGACGTCGTCAGGGAAGTCCGCGAAGTCACGAAGCCAGGACAGTGGTGCGCGCATCTAGAACTGCCTCGCGAATCGAAGGTCATTCTCAATCAGGGCCCGCATGTCGGCGATGCCGTGGCGCATCTGGGCGCACCGATCGATCCCGAAGCCGAAGGCGAATCCCGAGTAGACCGACGGATCGATCCCCACGGACTCGAACACAGCCGGATCGACCATGCCGCAGCCGCCGAGCTCGATCCATCCGGTCCTCGAACAGGTCCGGCACCCCTCCCCCATGCAGATCGTGCAGGTGATCTCGAACTCCGCCGAGGGCTCGGTGAAGGGGAAGTACGCAGGGCGCAGGCGAGAGTGAATCTCGGGGCCGAAGTAGGCAGAGGTGAAGGTCTCGATCACACCGGCGAGGTCACCGAAGGTGATGCCCTTGTCGACCACGAGGCCCTCGATCTGGTGGAAGACCGCGAGGTGCCGAGCATCAGGGGTGTCGAGTCGGTAGCACCGACCAGGCATGACGGCATGCACCGGGAGTCCCCCGTTGGCCACTGCGGACTCGAGGAGGTGGATCTGCGTCGGCGAGGTGTGGGTCCGCAGCAGGGCGGTCTCGGGCAGGCCGAGGTCCAGGTACATCGTGTCGTACATGTCGCGCGCCGGATGTCCCGGTGGGATGTTCAGCGCTTCGAAGTTGTACCAGTCGGTCTCGACCTCGGGCCCTTCGGCGACTTCGAAGCCCATGGCCACGAAGACCTCCTCGAGCGCGGCTCGGGTCTGGGTCACTAGGTGCAGCGAGCCCCGATCGGCCGGGATCCGCACCTTGTCGAGCACGACCTCGGTCAGATCGAGCGCGTCCGCAGCCAGCTGGGCGCGACGCTCGAGCGCCTCGAGCTCTGCCTTCTTGGCCCCGAGGGCTCCGTTGACCCGATCCATGGCCTCGCCGACCTTGGCGCCCGTCGCCTTGCGCTCGGCCTCATCGGCGATCTGGCCGAGCGACTTGCGTGCACTCAGGATGGGGGCGTCTTTGGCCCGGAGCTTCGAGGCCAACTCGTCAAGCTCTGCCACCGTGGCACACGCGGAGATGGCAGACGTCGCCTCTACGACGAGGGCTTCGAGGTCGAGGGGCGCGTTCATGAGAGCTCCTCGTCCGACATGGAGCCAATGTTAGGGGCTCCGGGTGTCCCTACTCGGGGAGCCAGCCGACGAACGATCGCCATCGAGATGATCCCGGCCGCCACCGCCAGGTTGAGCGACTCAGGTCCCTCGGCCATCGGAATCCCCACCCGGAGGGTCACCGCGGAGAGCAGCGAGGTGTCGAGACCCTGCGCCTCGTTGCCGAGGACGAGCGCCACCTGCGCCGGCCAGTCGATCAGCGCGAAGTCGGTGGCCACATGCGGGGTGGTCGCGGCGGTCGCGTACCCCATCTCTTCCAAGAGCCGCAATGCCCCGAAGGCGTCTGCGTGCTCGACGATGGGGAGGCGCAGCGAGGAGCCCGCCGAGGCCCGCAGTGCCTTCGGGCCGAAGGGATCGGCACACGAACCCGTGAGCACGAGGCCCGAGGCCCCGCAGGCTTCGGCCACTCGGGCCAACGCGCCCAGGTTGCCGGGGTCCTGGACCCGGTCGGCCACGAGGACGAGGGGGCTCGGCACGAAGTCTTCGATCAGGAAGCTCTTGGCTTCGACCACGGCCACCACCGGCTGGGGAGTCACCGCATCGGCGACCTTGGCCAGGGTGCCCTCGCTCAGCAGCACCGGGCGATGACCGAGGGCGTGAGCCCGCTCGAGGGCGAAGTCGATGGAAGGGATCGTGTGGGCGCCCTCCTCGACGTAGAGGGCACGCAGGTTCCAATCCGCCTCGAGTGCGGCGATCAGGAGTTCGGGGCCCTCAATGGCAAAGCTCTTCTCCTCTCGCCGATCTTTGCGAGAGGAGAAGAGCCGCCGAAGTTGCTTGGCCGCTGGACTCTTGGGTCCGGCGAGCTCGCTCAGGAAGCTGCTCCGAGCGCGTCCTGGGCCACCGTCACGAGCGCCGAGAAGGCACCCGGATCGGTGACGGCGAGGTCAGCGAGGACCTTGCGGTCGACCTCGACGCCTGCAGCGTGCAGACCGGCGATGAAGCGGCTGTAGGAGATGTTGTTCTCCCGAGCTGCCGCGTTGATGCGCTGGATCCACAGCTTGCGGAACTCACCCTTGCGGGCACGACGGTCCCGGAAGGCGTACTGCTTGGCGTGCAGCACCGACTCGTTGGCGGCGCGGAACGACCGGCTGCGGTTCCCGTAGTGGCCCTTGGCCTCTTCGAGAATCGCCCGGTGGTGCTTACGGGCGTTGACTGAGCGCTTGACTCGTGCCATCTCATAACTCCTTGGTGTTCAGATCTTCGTGAGTGGTGGTGCTGATCGTCTGATCAGCGATGCAGCCAAGGCCGCAGTTACATGCCCAGCATCCGCTTGATGGTCTTCTCGACCGTCGGGTGGATGTCCTTCTCGCGGGCGAGACGGCGGGTGCGCACGGAGGTCTTCTTCTCCATGATGTGGCCGCGGTTCTTCTGGCGACGGCGAAGCTTGCCGGAGCCGGTGATCTTCACGCGGGCTGCGGCGCCCTTGTGGGTCTTCATCTTTGGCATGTTGTCACTCTCCTGTTTCGGTCTCGGTCTCGGTCGTCTCGGTCACCACCGCAGCCTCAGGGGCTGGCGGAGTGGAGGCGGGAGCGTCGGCACTCGGTGCGGGTGCCTTGGGTTCCTTTGGCTTGGACTTCTTCTGCGGTGCCAGCACCATCGTCATGTTCCGGCCATCAAGTCGGGGCTCGGCTTCGATCTTGGCGCTGTCTCTTATACACATCTCCGAGCCCACGAGACCAGAGAGGATC
>CAWUMT010000197.1:0-3211 GCA_963923735.1 uncultured Acidimicrobiales bacterium | reverse complement strand
TCCTCCTCGGTGCGGGCCAGACCGGCCTCTCCTGCGCCTTCGACCTGCCCACCCAGATGGGCTACGACTCTGACCACCCCCGTGCGGCCGGCGAGGTCGGCAAGGTCGGCGTGGCCATCGACTCGCTCGCCGACATGCGCCTGCTGCTCAAGGATCTGCCCCTTGACCAGGTGACCACCTCGATGACGATCAACTCGACGGCCTCCACGCTGTTGTTGATGTACGAACTCGTCGCCGAGGAGCAGGGGGTGACCGATCGGGCCAAGATCCGCGGCACCATCCAGAACGACATCCTGAAGGAGTACGTGGCCCGCGGCACCTATGTGTACCCGCCGCGGCCCTCGATGCGGCTCATCGTGGACATCTTCGGCTACTGCGCTGAGAACCTGCCTTCGTGGAACACGATCTCGATCTCGGGCTACCACATCCGTGAAGCGGGCTCGACGGCCGTCCAGGAGATCGCCTTCACGATCGCCAACGGCATCGCCTACGTCGAGGCGGCCAAGGAGGCCGGTCTCGACGTCGACACGTTCGCACCGCGACTCAGCTTCTTCTGGAACTCGCACAACAACCTCTTCGAGGAGGTGGCCAAGTTCCGCGCCTCACGCCGTATCTGGGCACGGATCATGGAGGAGCGCTTCGGGGCCAAGGACCCCAAGTCCAAGATGCTCCGGTTCCACACTCAGGTGGGTGGTTCCACCCTCACCGCCCAGCAGCCGGAGAACAACATCGTGCGCGTTACCGTCCAGGCACTGGCTGCCGCACTCGGCGGCACCCAGAGCCTGCACACCAACGGCTTCGACGAGGCGCTCGGTCTTCCGACCGAGAAGGCAGCCAAGATCGCCCTGCGCACCCAGCAGATCGTGGGCTACGAGTCCGGGGTGGCCGACACCGTCGACCCGTTGGCGGGTTCCTACTACGTCGAGTCGCTGACCAACGAGATCGAAGCCAAGGCGCTTGAGTACTTGGAGCGCATCGATGAGATGGGTGGCGCCGTCGCTGCCATCGAAGCCCGCTACATGCAGGACGAGATCGAGGCTGCGGCCTACGCGTATGCCAAGGGCATCGACTCAGGCGCCACCATCGTGGTGGGCATGAACAAGTTCACCGACGCCTCCGAGGAGCCGGCTGACGTCTTCCCGATCGACCCACAGCTTGAGATCGATCAGAAGACTCGTCTGGCCAAGGTCCGCGCCGAGCGCGACCAGGCTGGCGTGGACGCAGCACTTGCTGATCTTGAGGCTGCCGCCCGTGGCACCCAGAACGTGCTCATCCCCATGAAAGAGGCCCTGCGTCGCATGGCCACCCTGGGCGAGGTTGCCGACACGCTCCGAGGCGTCTTCGGCGTCTACCAGCCGGGCGGCTGATCGGCCGCCCCTTGGGGGGTGTGTTCAGCCGTCCTGTTCGGCGCTGAGCGCGAAGTGCTCAACGACTGGCAGCTCGGCCCAGTGGGGCTGTACGTGGCTGCGCCAGACCGGGAACAACTCTGAGTCCCTGAAGGCCTGGTGCGCCTCGACTGAGTCCCACCACACGAGCAGCAGGAAGTCACTCGGGGACTCGATCCCACGGTGAACCTCGGCACGATGACAGCCGGGTGCAGAGGTGATCACGCCCAAGGCCTCAGGAAGGACAGCCTCGAAGGCAGCCTCCTGCCCCGGGGTGACGTGCATGAGTGCGTGCTCTCGGACCATTGCTCCTCCTAGGACAGACGAGATTCAAGCCGCTGGCGCAGCGCAGGTTCACTGGCAGCGTCAATGGCGGTGAGGCAGAGCGCCACCGAAGCGTCATGCAGCAACTGCTCTGCGGACCTTCCCACACACGAGGCGGTGAACTCCGGCTGGTGGTTGACGGCGCCGTGGGTGTCAAGGCCGAGCAGCGGATGGATCGACGGCACGGCCAGTGAGATGTTGCCCATATCGGTCGAGTAGCAGGGTCGAGGGGAGCCGTCCTCATCGGCGGCGAAGCTCCGGCCCCGCTCCTCGGCGTGGGTGCGAAAGCGCGTGAGGAGCTCGGCATCCTGGTCCAAGTGTGAGTAACTCTCGCCCATGGGAGTCATGGCCAGCGTCGCCCCGGAGGCCAGCGCACCGGCCTCGAAGCACGCGTCGATCCGAGGACGCAGGGCGCGCAGGCCCTCGATGGTGGTCGAGCGGCACATGTAGCGGGCGACGACCTTGTCGGGGATGACGTTGGCTGCCTCGCCTCCGGAGACGACGATCCCGTGGACCTGATCACCGGGACGCAGTTGTTGGCGAGCCAAGCCGATCGCCACCTGGGCGATCGTCATGGCATCGCCGGCGTTGATGCCCTCATGGGGTGCCGCCGAGGCGTGCGCCGTGCGTCCCGTGTAGGTGACCTCGAACTGGTCCACGGCGAGGACCTGGGACTCGAGGCGATCGAAGGACCAGGGGTGCACCATCATCGCCAGGTTGATGTGATCGAAAACGCCCCGCTCGAGCAGGAGGACCTTGCCGCCGCCGGCCTCCTCCGCCGGAGTGCCGATCACCTTGAGGGTGATGCCGAGCTCGGTTGCCACCTCGGCGAGCCCGAGCGCGGCACCCACTGCCGAGGCGGCAATCAGGTTGTGGCCACAGGCATGGCCCACACCGGGCAGGGCGTCGTACTCAGCGATGAGCGCCACGCACAGCGAGCCCTCGCCGATTCGGGCGACGAACGCGGTGGGAAGCTCGGCGACGCCACGTTCGACGGCGAACCCCTTGGCCTCGAGGAAGTCGGCGACGAGCGCAGAGCTGAAGTGCTCCTCGAAGGCGAGCTCAGGATGATCGTGGATCGCCTCAGAGAGGCCGATCAGGTCGGGGAGTGCGGCGTCGATGACCTCAGTGGCCTTCTGCGCCGAGGAACTCATCGCTACTCGATGATGATGACGACGTCGTTGGCGGAGACGGCGTCGCCCTCGGACACGCGGACTTCCTTGACGGTGCCCGCCACGGTCGAGTTGACCTGGTTCTCCATCTTCATCGCCTCAAGGACGAGGAGCGGGGCGCCGACCTCGACGGTGTCACCCACGGCGACCTGGACCTTGACGATGGTTCCCTGCATGGGAACGGCCACGGAGCCCGAGGCCGCCTGGGACACGCCACCGCCACCGGAGCGCTTCTTGGACTTGCCCGTCTTCGGCGCGGCCACGCCGCCACCGCCGAGGGAGGCCTCGTCGAGCCAGAGCTTGACGTCAAAACGACGACCGCCCACTTCG
>CAWUMT010000196.1:0-3217 GCA_963923735.1 uncultured Acidimicrobiales bacterium | reverse complement strand
ACCAGGTAGTGGACCAACCCCGGTGCCACTGGGACCAACGCGCCATCGAGCTCGATGCGATCCGTGCTCGCATCGACCTTGTCGCCGAGCGTGGCCACGACACCGTTGATGGTCACCCGACCTGCGTCGATGAAGTCCTCGCAGACTCTTCTCGAACCGACGCCCGCACGGGCCAGAACCTTCTGGAGGCGCTGTGGCGCCTCCTCCTCGGTCATGGCGCTGCCGGGGCCGCGAGCTCCTCGGCGAGCTGTTCGGTCTCCTCTGCATCGGGCAGCAGCGACTCAGGCCGAGGCAGCTGGTCGAGTGAGACAAGCCCCATGCGGTCCAAGAACAGCTCCGTCGTGCCGTAGAGCACGGGAAGGCCCGGCCCCTCGGCTCGCCCCACTCCCTCGATGTAGCCACGCTGCTCAAGTAGGCGCACCACACCATCGACGTTGACGCCACGCAGCGTGGCGATCTGCGCGCGCGAGACGGGCTGGCGGTAGGCAACGATGGCCAAGGTCTCGAGTGCAGCCGCCGAGAGTCGAGTCGAGACCTCTCGAATCGCAAACCGCTGCACGTACTCGGCTGCTGCGGGGTTGGTCTGGAGACGCCAGCCTGAGGCAAGTTCCACCAGCTGGAAGCCCCGGTCCTCCTCCGCGAGCCGAGCGCGAATCGCCCCAAGACGTTCCTCGATGCGTTCGAGCGGCTCCCCCGTCAGGTCGGCCAATTCCTTGGCGGCCACGGGCTCGAGGGCGACGGTGAGCACGGCTTCGAGGCCCCTCGTGAGTTCCTCATCCGTCATAGTCATCAACCTCCAAGGTTCCAGAAATGATCGATTCGGGGTCGGGCTCGTCGCCCAACCAGGCGATCTGCAGATCGCCGAAGGTCGCGCCCTGCCCAAGGGAGACTCGCCCAAGCTTGCAGAGCTCAAGGACCGCAAGGAAGTGCACGATGATCTCGATGCGCTCGAGGAGTCCTTCGACCAGGGTGCGGAAGGTAGTGGGGCCCCGACGCGGCAGGTCACGGGCCAGATTCGCCACCGTGTCGGCGACGGTGATGGCGTAGATGGTCACGTGGCTGAGGTCGACCACGTCCTCGGGCCGCTCCTCGGTGCCTCGGAGGAACGCTCGGGCCAGATCATCACCGGTGACACCCTTGAGCAGGTCCGGCGGGGTCACCTCGAAGTCGTCTTCGAGGCCTACGGCTCGTGGGGCCGAGGCGGCTGCCGCCTCGAGCAAACCTGCGAAGAGGTCGGACGCTGCGGAGTATGCCCGGAGCTCGAGGAGCCGAGCGAGGAGGAGGTCGCGCTCCTCCCAGCCGACGAGTTCATCGTCGCCGTCGACCTCATCAGGGCCCGGCAACAGCCGCTTGGACTTCATTTCCAGGAGGATCGCAGCGATCAGCAGGAATTCACTGAGCTGCTCCAGGGGAAGGTCCCCCTGGGCTCGGACGACCTCTCGGACGAAGGCATCGACCACCGGGGCGAGCTCGATCTCGAGGATGTCGACCTCGGAGGAAGACACGAGGCTCAGGAGCAGCTCAATCGGTCCATTGAAGGTCGGAGAGGCCACCTGATAGGTCACGGGCGGACAGCCTACAGAAGCCGCAGGGCCGTAACCGACGAGATGCGGGGTGCTCAGGGTCTGTCTCGTAGGATCGTTCCCCATGGCACGCGTCCTCTCTGGAATCCAGCCCTCGGGCGATCTGCATCTCGGCAACTACCTTGGTGCGGTCCGCAATTGGGTCAGATTCCAAGATGAGGCCGACGCCTACTACTGCATCGTCGATCTCCATGCGCTGACCAACGCGATCGACCCCGAGAAGCTGCGCCGTTCCACCCTCGATGCCGCTTGCGTCCTGCTCGCCGCCGGCCTCGAGCCCAGCCGCTGCACGCTGTTCGTCCAGTCCCACGTCCCAGCCCACCAGCAGCTGAGCTGGCTCCTCGAATGCACCGCCACCATGGGCGAGCTGCGCCGGATGACGCAGTTCAAGGACAAAGGAGGCGGTCAGGAATCGGTAAAGGTTGGCCTCTTCACCTATCCGGTTCTGATGGCTGCAGACATCCTGCTCTACGACGCGGACCAGGTCCCCGTCGGCGACGATCAGCGCCAGCACCTCGAGCTCACCCGAGATGTGGCCATTCGCTTCAACCACGACTTCGGCGAGACCTTCACGGTGCCCGAAGCCGCTATCGGCACGGTGGCAGCCCGAGTCATGGACCTCCAGCACCCCGAGCGCAAGATGTCGAAGTCAGTCTCCTCTCCCCTCGGGACCATCGGGATCCTCGACGACCCTGCCGAGATCGAGAAGAAGGTCAAGAAGGCGGTCACCGACAACGACGGTGTCGTGACCTACGACCCCGAGGCAAAGCCCGGACTCGCCAACCTCCTCGACCTGCTGGGTGCAGCGACGGATCGGAACCCGGCCGACGCTGCAGAGGGCTATGAGCGCTACGGGGACCTCAAGAAGGACACGGCCGCGGCCCTCATCGAGATGCTTGCTCCCCTCCAGCGCCGTTACGCCGAATTCTCGGCAGATCGCGCCGAGGTGGAACGGACCCTTGCCCTCGGAGCGCAAAGTGCTCGAGAAGTGGCCTCGGCGACGTACGCACGGGCGGCCTCCGCCATGGGTCTGCTTCCGCCCAGCTGAGCCACGCTCCTAGAGCAACAGGTTGATCCACCAGTCGCGCAGCGCGGATCCGAGATGCTCGAGGATCCCGAGATGCAGCATGGCGGAGACCACGAGCACGCCGAGGAGCCCGGGAAACAGAAACGGGCGGATGCGCAGATACCGAGGCCAGGCCGAGGAAGGCAGTGCGCGCTCAAGAACGGCCGATCCGTCAAGTGGTGGCACGGGCAGCAGGTTCACGATCGTCAACCAAAGGTTCGTCAGCCCCAGATAGAAGAACACCTGCGCCCAGCCGCTCAGCTCGCTTGTGTTCGCCCAGGTCATAGTGAACCCGAGCCAGGCGACCCCCACGAGCGCAAGGTTCACCATGGGCCCAGAAAGCGCCACGACGAGCGCCGAATTCCGGCCCCCACGGAGCTGGCTGTGATCGACGGGAACTGGCTTGGCCCACCCGAGGTAGCCCCACCCCGCCAGCACGCTGAGTGCGGGGACGATGATCGACCCGAGGGGATCGAGGTGACGGGCCGGATTGAGGCTGAGACGCCCTTGGCGCTTCGCCGTGTGGTCCCCCAATCTCCAGGCGACGGCCCCATGGGCCTGTCTCTTA
>CAWUMT010000195.1:0-3239 GCA_963923735.1 uncultured Acidimicrobiales bacterium | reverse complement strand
CGGTTTCGACCCCGCAGACCCGGGTATCCCCGCGCCTGGCGATCGTCCTGAACTATGTCCACGCACTCCCGCACTGCTGGCGTTGCAAGACCGTCCTGATCTACTGGGGCAAGCCCTCGTGGTACATCGCCACCTCGAAGGTTGCCCCCAAGATGGTCGAGGAGAACCGCCAGGTCGACTGGCACCCCGAGCACATTCGTGAGGGCCGATTCGGTGAGTGGCTGGCCAACAATGTGGACTGGGCGCTCTCCCGTGACCGATTCTGGGGAACCCCGCTGCCCGTGTGGCGCTGTGAGGCGAACCACCTGACCTGCATCGGCTCGCGCACCGAGCTCTCCGAGCTCGCTGGCCGAGATGTCTCGGACATCGATCCCCATCGTCCGGCCATCGACGAGGTGACCTTCGCCTGCCCCGAGTGTGGCGGAGAGGCTCGCCGGGTCGAGCCGGTGATCGACGCCTGGTTCGATTCGGGTTCCATGCCCGCCGCCCAGGTGGGCTTCCCTCACGTCGAGGGATCGCGCGAGGCGATGGCCTTTCCGGCGGACTTCATCACTGAGGCCATCGACCAGACGCGTGGATGGTTCTACTCCCTGCTGGCGGTGAACACGCTCGTGTTCGATGCTGCTCCCTACCGCCATGTGATGTGCCTCGGCCACATCGTCGATGCGGACGGACGCAAGATGTCGAAGTCCCAGGGCAACATCATCGATCCTTTCGAGATTCTCGACACCATGGGTGCCGATGCACTCCGGTGGTGGATGTTCGCCCAAGGCTCACCCTGGACGGCGACCCGCGTCTCGATCCCGGCGATCCAGACGGCGATGAGTGATGTCCTCGGCACACTCTGGAACACCTATTCGTTCTTCACCACCTATGCCTCGCTCAACGGTTTCGACCCCGCAGACCCGGGTATCCCCGCGCCTGGCGATCGTCCTGAACTCGACCGGTGGATTCTCTCGAGGGTGCATGGCACCTTGGCGGAGGTGAGCGCCCAGCTTGAGGCGTACGAGCCTCTGGCCGCCGCCACACCCATCGCCGGACTCGTCGACGATCTGTCGAACTGGTACGTCCGCCGGTCACGTCGTCGGTTCTGGCGAACCGACCCCAACGCCCCGGCGTCAGACTCTCTGGCAGCACAGGCCACCCTCCATGAGGTGCTCGTGCTCGTGGCGCGGATGCTGGCCCCGTTCACCCCGTTCCTGGCCGACCGCCTCTGGCGGAGCCTGACCGGTGCGGCCGAGGACGCCTCAGTGCACCTGACCGACTGGCCAGTGGCCGAGGCGGCATTGATCGACCCTTCGCTTGAGGCCTCGATGGAGGTGGCGCGTCGGCTGACCTCGCTCGGGCGTGCGGCACGTTCCGAAGCCGGGGTGAAGGTGCGCCAGCCCCTCTCGAGGGCGCTCGTGTTCCTCCCGCCTGGTTCGCCTGCACCGCCGGCCGGCATCGTCGAGGATGAGCTCAATGTCGACCGGCTCGATGACGCGGCCGAGATCTCCGACGTGTTGCGCTTCGAGCTGGTGCCCAACTTCAAGACCTTGGGTCCTCGCCTCGGTGAGTCCGTCAAGCATCTCAAGCCTGCCTTGGCCGCACTTGACGGCGCCGAGGCAGCCAAGGAACTTGAAGCAGGCCGGAGTGTGACGATCACATTGCCTGACGGGCCGATCGAGCTCGGAGCCGAGGACCTCGAGTTGCGGGTCAAGGCCCAGGAGGGCTTCGCCGTCTCGCGAGAAGGTGGCGAGGTGGTGGCCCTGGACCTCGCGCTCGACGAGGAGCTGCTTCGCCGAGGTCTGGTCCGCGACGTCATCCGTCAGATCCAAGAGCTTCGCAAGAAAACGGGTCTCGAGTTGGCCGACCGCATTGCGCTCACCCTCAAGGGTCTGAGCGAGCTGACCGCCGAGGACCTCGAGTTGATCGGCACCGAAGTGCTGGCGGTCTCGATCACCTCGGGATCTGGTGCCGGCGACGGCACCGCGTTGGAACTCGAAGACCATGCACCGGCGCAGGTCTGGCTGACGAAGGCCTAGGGCTTCGATCCTGCACAGGCGGCTGGGCCGCCGTTGAGTTTCGTCAATGCGGCGATCAGGACGGAGCGCTCGTTCTTGGTCAGCCGAGCCGTGAGCTGTTCCTCCAAGAGCTGGAGGTGACCTTCAGTCGCCGCCTCGAGGCGCTCTGCACCCTGGGCGGTGAGCTCGACATAGGTGGTGCGGCGGTCGTTCGGACATGACGCACGGCGCACCAGGCCAGCCTCCTCGATGCGATCGACCAATCGGGTGGTGCCGCCCGAGGTGTGCACGGTCTGATCTGCGACCTCACTCATGGTGAGTCGGCCCTCGGGGGAGCGAGCGATGCGAACGAGGACCTCGAAGGTCACCAGCGAGATGCCGTCAGCCTCCTCCATGGCCGTCCCGAGAATCCGGCGGAGTCGACCGTCGACCTCGGTGAGCAGGCCCATCAGAACCAGGCGCTCGTCATCAACCGCCCTGGCGCAGGTGGCGGCGGCCAGATCAGCAGGGGAGGTGGCGGTCTCAGCCATGGAGCACATCGTATCAGAATCTGCGGAGCAAATCTCTGTTTGACAAGTATCTGAGTATGCAGATAATGTTGTCTCCATCAACCAAACCCAAGGAGTAATCCATGAGCCAGCTTCCCGCCCCCGGTACCTACAGCGTCGACCCGGTCCACTCTCAGGTCGGCTTCACCGTCCGCCACCTCGTGGCCGCCAAGGTTCGTGGCGCCTTCACCGACTTCGAGGGCTCTGTGGTCATCGGCGACTCGGCTGAAGTGTCGTCCGTCAGCGCTTCGATCAAGGCCGACTCGATCACCACGAACAACGCCGACCGTGACGGTCACCTCAAGTCGGGTGACTTCCTCGAGATCGAGACCTACCCGACCCTGACCTTCACCTCGACGAGCATCACCGCCAAGGGTGGCGACCGCTACGACCTCGTGGGCGACCTCACCATCAAGGGCGTCACCAAGTCGGTGACCTGGGACCTCGAGTACCTCGGTACCGGTCCGGGCATGGCACCGGGTGTGACCGTGGCCGGCTTCGAGGCCAACCTCGAGATCGACCGTCGTGACTTCGGCGTGAACTTCGAGGGCGCCCTCGAGAACGGCTCGGTCATCGTGAGCCACAAGGTCCAGCTCCACCTCGAGATCGAGGCTGCGGCTCAGGCCTGATTTGAGGGAGCGAGCCTCCCCTGACGAGACGCCCCGGCACGCACGTGCCGGGGCGTCGT
>CAWUMT010000194.1:0-3243 GCA_963923735.1 uncultured Acidimicrobiales bacterium | reverse complement strand
CCTCTTCAGCACCCTGGCGGGCGAGTACGCCTTCAGCCTCTCGCTGGCGTTGTCCTTCCTCGTCATCGGCCTCTTTGCTCGGGGCGTGCGCGAAGGCAAGGGGTCGATCATCACCCCCATCGTGATCGCGCTCTGCCTGAGCTCACACCTGGTCCCGTTCCTCTTCGCCTCCCTCGGATGCGTCCTGGTCTTTGCCGTGGCGATGATCCCTGGCCGCTACCTACGCGGAGATGAGGCCCAGGGCTCACCCGTAGGCCTCCTCGACGAAGGCGGTCGCTCTCGCAAGGCCACCGCGATCTGGGCGGGTCGGACCGCACTGCTCGCCGGACTGCTCTCGTCGTGGTGGCTCGTTCCCTTCGGGCTCGGGCAGAACTACACGAACCCGATGGGCTACGTGAACGTCACCGACTTCATGGCCAAGCTGTTCCCGCGAGCGGACCTCTGGGTGGTGCTGCTCGCCGCCGTGGGCCTGGCTCTGGCCATCCGTCAGCAGAGCCGCTTCGGCCTCGTCATGTCGGCCCAGGCGGCGGTCTGGGGACTTGCCTTCGTGCTCATGCCCCAAGGTGCGCTCTGGAACGAGCGGGTCCTTCCCCTCTGGTACATCTCGCTCTACCTGCTGGCGGGCTGGACCGTCGGCTTCGGCATCGCCGCCGCAGCGCGGTGGTGGCGACGAGACCGCACCCAACGCTTCGAACAGGCGGTGGCCCAGGGCAGGCTCCTGGCCCGTCCTCACGAGCCCGTGGGGCTGCCCGGTGCCATCGGCGGCCCGCTCGTGGCGCTCTTGCTTGCGCTGGTGATGGTGCTGCCTCCGCTTGTGCCCGGCCTCGTGCCGGCGGCGACCCTCTCGAAGATCGGCATCCACGTGGGGTCCAATCAGGTCTCCTCCTGGGCGGCCTGGAACTACTCGGGCTACGAGGCCAAGCCGGCGTATCCGGAGTTCAAGGCGATCATGACCACCATGGGTGACGTCGCCGCCAAGCACGGCTGCGGACGGGCGATGTGGGAGTACAACTCCTCGCTGAATCGATTCGGTACGCCCATGGCACTGATGCTGCTTCCCTATTACACGAACGACTGTGTGGGCTCTCAGGAAGGACTGTTCTTCGAGTCCTCACCCACGGTGGCCTTCCACTTCCTCATCCAGTCCGAGGTCTCCCAGAGCCCCTCGAACCCCCAGGTCGGCCTGCCCTATGCCGGCACGGATGTGAAGAAGGGAGTCGAGCACCTCCAGATGCTCGGGGTCCGCTACTTGATGCTCTCAAGTCCCGAGACCATCAAGGTGGCCGACACGCTTCCCACTCTGTCGAAGCTCACAACGATCGGCCCCTACAACGGACAGGGTTCGGGGGTCTCCTCGACGACCTGGTCGGTCTATCTGATCAAGGATGCGCCGGTGGTCGCACCCCTCAGCCACCTGCCGGTGGTCGTGCCGGGGATCGCAGCGAGCGCGGAGTCCTGGAAGGACGCCAACGTGGCGTGGTTCGAGGATCCCTCACGCTGGGCGGTCCCGATGGCGGCGGACGGGCCGGCCTCGTGGCCGCGTGGCACCACTGCGACGACGAACTCGCCGACGACCCCCAAGGTCACCGTGACCAAGACGGTGGTGGGGCGCGACACGATTGCGTTCCACGTCGACCGCCTCGGCGTGCCGGTGGTGGTCAAGGCCTCGTACTTCCCGCGCTGGCATGCCCAAGGAGCGTCGGGTCCCTATCGGGTGAGCCCCAACCTGATGGTGGTCACCCCCACCAGCCATGACGTCACCCTGAGCTACGGCTCCGACGCCCTCTCGATCATCGGCACGACCCTGAGCGTCGTCGGAATCATCGGCCTCGTGGCCACCTTCGTGATGCTGCGTCGGCGCAGGAGTGCCGAGGCCTAGCTCAGGATGCTCGAGAGGCTCACCGCACCGCTGGGAGCCTCCACGCTGACCGGCACGCCCCAGTCGAGGAAGCCACAGTGCTTCGACTCACTCGTCGAGTGCTGCGTGGCGCTCATGGTGCCGAGGATCGGCAACTTGGTGGTGGCATCCACGTAGATCGTGGTCGTGGTCTTCAGCCCTGAGCTCTCCGACGCGCTCGCCGTCAGGGCGAGCGTGGCATGCCCGTCGATCGTCTTCGGGGTCCCCATGGTGGCGGTCGCCCGAGTGGGGAGATAGAGGTCCACCACCTGGGCCACCGTCATGGTCTGGAGGATGTTGGCGTAAGCCGAGTCCGTGCTGGTCAGCGAGATCCAGGTGTCCTTGTACGAAGCTGCCTTCGTGTCAGAGATCCCGAGCACCTGAGTGAGTGAGTCGGTGGAGTTGGTCTTCACCCAGGCCTGATCGCCGCGGGCGCGCACTGAGACGTAGGTGTTCTGCGCCCCCGCCAGCTCCTCGGTCGACGCGGTGGGGGAGAAGGCCCCCGAGATGCTCTGGCTCTGGGTGCCGATGGTGGTGACGTCGGCAAAGCGCACCGAGCCGGCGGTCTGGATGGCGGTGCGCACCTGGGCGAGCAATGCGACGGCTTGTTTGTCCTCGGTCTTCGCCGCGCTCGAGCCACAGGCTGCGGTCAGCCCCGTGAGGGCCAGAGCCAAACTGAGCAGGGCGCGACGCATGGCGCAGAACCTACCGGGCTTCCACGGCAGTGCGAGGACGGCTGAGTAGGCTCGGTCCATGCCTGACCCCTCCCTCGTGTTCAAGGCCTATGACGTCCGCGGCACCTATCCCGACCAGATCGACGAAGAGCTCTGTCGGGCCATCGGATCGGCCGTGGCCACCTTCAGCGGTGCGCCCACCCTCCTTCTGGCCCGTGACATGCGGCCCTCGGGGGTGAGCCTGGCGGCGGCCTTCGCCGAGGGTGCCCAGGCGGTGGGGGCCAACGTGGTCGACCTCGGCCTCGCCTCGACGGACCTGCTCTACTTCGCCTCAGGCCATCTCGATGCGCCCGGGGCGATGTTCACCGCCAGTCACAACCCTGCCCAGTACAACGGGATCAAGCTCTGCCTGGCCGGGGCCAAGCCCGTGGGCCGTGACACCGGCCTCGCTGAGATCGAGGCGATGACCGCTCGCTTCTTGGCAGAACCGGCCAGCGGGGGCACCGGCACGTTCTCTAAGCAGGACCTCCTCGAGGCCTACGCCGAGCACGTGCGCTCCTTCGTGGACACCGCGTCGCTCAAGCCCCTCAAGATCGTGGCCGACACCGCCAACGGGATGGGTGGCCTCGTCGCACCCCTCGTCTTCGGCCCCCTCCCCTTCGACGTTGAGAT
>CAWUMT010000193.1:0-3272 GCA_963923735.1 uncultured Acidimicrobiales bacterium | reverse complement strand
TCAGGGACGAGACGAGCTGGCCAAGGAGCTTCGCCGGGCCTCGATGCCTGTGGCCGCCACCTTGGGGGGCACGGCGCTCAGCGAGGTGGCCGCCGATCTCGGTCACGAGGAGATCGACAGCCTCTTCGCCGCCGTCGGAGAGGGCCAGCTCTCCGCCCAGTCCGTCGTCCAGCGCCTCGAGCGGGTGCTTCGAGGGGGAGAAGAAGAGCAGGTCCCCACCACCGCCACCCGCGCGCCTCGCAGCTCCCGAGTCGGTGGGCGAGAGGCCGGGATCTACGTCGAGGGACTCGACGACGTGATGATCCATCTGGCCCGATGCTGCACCCCGGTCCCCGGTGACGAGATCATCGGGTTCGTGACCATGGGCCGTGGGGTCTCGGTCCATCGGACGGACTGCTCGAACGCCGCCGGCCTGGCGATCAACTCCAAGGAGCGCCTCATCGAGGTCGAATGGGATGCCACCTCCTCGGGGGTCTACCGGGTGAACATCGAGGTGCTGGCCTTCGATCGGGCCCGGTTGCTCTCGGACGTCACCCAAGCGGTCTCCGAGCACAAGCTCTCGATCGTCTCGGCCCGGACCCAGACCACCGCAGACCGGGTGGCTCGGATGGACTTTGAGATCGAACTGGCGGATCCGACCACGCTCGGTGGTCTCCTCGCCGCCCTCAAGCGGGTCGACGGAGTCTTCGACGCCTATCGCCAGCTCCCCGGGGCGCGAGGATAGGGAGATCATGAGCGAGGAATTCGAGGCGCCGCGGGCGCCCACCGGCACCCACGACGTCCTGCCTCCCGAGAGTTCTCGATGGGAGGCGCTGCTGGCGACCTTCGCCACCTTGGCCGAGCGTTACGGGTTCGGCATGGTCCACACGCCGATGTTCGAGGACCTCCGGGTCTTCCACCGGGGCATCGGAGAGTCCTCAGAGGTCGTGGGCAAGGAGATGTACGAGTTCGAGGATCGAGGGGGCCGTCGTCTGGCCCTTCGGCCCGAGGGCACTGCGTCGATCGTGCGGGCCTTCGTCCAGCATCGCCCGAGCACCCCGTGGCGCGCCTGGTATGCGACGCCGTCGTTCCGTTATGAGCGCCCCCAGGCCGGTCGCTACCGACAGCACCACCAGGTCGGCGTCGAAGCGCTCGGCTCCGATGACCCTGATGTGGACGTCGAGGTCATCTCCCTCGCCCAGCGGTTCTTCGAGTCGCTCGGATTGTCGCGCTTCTCCTTGTCGGTGAACTCGATGGGCTGCGCGGAGTGTCGGCCGCCCTACGTCGAGGTGCTGCGGGCGTACCTCGCCGAGCGCGAGGGATCGCTCTGCGCCGAGCACGTCGAGCGCTACGCGCTCAACCCGTTGCGGGTCCTCGACTGCAAGAAGGACGCCTGCCTCGACGCGACGGCCGAGGCGCCCATGCTGATCGGCTCGTTGTGCGAGGCGTGTGCTGCGCACCACGCCCGGGTCCTCGAGGGGCTCGATGCAGAAGGCATCGCCTGGGTGGCGAACGACCGGCTGGTCCGGGGATTCGACTACTACACGCGGACCACCTTCGAGTTCTCCTCCAACGCCCTCGAGGGAGCGCAGAACGCCATCGGCGGCGGGGGGCGCTACGACGGCCTCGTCGAACAGCTTGGTGGCCCAGCCACGCCGGGCATCGGATTCGGGATCGGGATCGAGCGGGCCCTTCTGGCCTGTGACGCCGAAGCGGTCTTCGTCGCGTCGCCGCCGGTGCCGATCGCCTTCGTGGTCGACGTCACCGGAGGAAGCGCCGCGCGCGACCTCGTGGCCCGGCTTCGTTCCCTGGGCCACTTCGTGGAGCGGGCCTATGACCAGCGATCGATGAAGGCACAGTTCAAGGCGGCGGATCGCTCGGGGGCGCCTGTGGCGCTGTTGATCGGGTCCGAGGAGCTCGCGGCTGGGTCCGTTACGCTTCGTGCCTTGCGCGAACAGCGTGATCAGGTGACCATGCCGGTCGAGGACCTCCTCGAGGGCATCCGAGCAGATGGAGCGATTCAGTGGTGAGCGGCGAGGGGACCTTTGAAGCAACCTCACTGCGAGATTCGCTGTGCGGAACCTTGAGCGTCGCCGACATCGGCCGGACCGTACGGGTCTGCGGCTGGGTGGGCCGTCGCCGTGAGCACGGCGAGCACCTTGCCTTCGTGGACCTGCGGGATCACTCTGGCCTGCTCCAGTGCGTGATCGACGGCTCAGTCGACGTGCGCAGCGAGTACGTGCTCCAGATCACCGGCACGGTTCGTCACCGCCCTGAAGGGACGGTCAACGACAAGCTGGCTACCGGAGAGATCGAGCTGGGGGACTGCAGCGTCGAGATCCTCGGGGTCGCCGAGCCACCGCCGTTCGGTCTCGATGACCGTTCGGATGTCGACGAGCAGATTCGCCTGCGGTTCCGCTTCTTGGACCTCCGTCGCCCTCGCCTGCAGCACAACCTTCGGGTTCGGGCTGCGGTGAACCGTGCCGTGCGCGCCGCAATGGACACACAGGGCTTCGTGGAGGTCGAGACCCCGATCCTGTGGGCCCCGACACCCGAAGGGGCGCGAGAGTTCGCTGTCCCGAGCCGCCTGCACCACGGCTCGTTCTACGTCCTTCCCCAGAGCCCCCAGCTGGCCAAGCAGCTCTTGATGGTGGGCGGCCTGGACCGCTACTACCAGATCGCTCGATGCATGCGCGATGAGGACCTGCGCGCGGACCGTCAGTTCGAGTTCACTCAGCTGGACCTCGAGGCCTCGTTCGTGACCCAAGACGACGTCCTCGCCTTCGTCTCCGAAGCCGTCCTGGCCGCCTCCGAGGCAGCCACCGGTACACGCCCGGGTCCGATCCCGACGCTCACCTGGCATGAGGCCATGGACCGGTTCGGTTCGGACAAGCCCGACCTTCGGGTGGCCGTCGAGCTGACGGACCTCTCGGCGCTGTTCGACGGCTCCGAGGTGAAGGCCTTCGCCGCACCGGTGGTCAAGGCGCTCCGTCTCGAAGGGGCGGGAGAGACTCCGAGGAGCCAGCTCGACGCGTGGACCGAGAAGGCCAAGTCCTTGGGCGCGGCCGGGCTCGCATGGTTCCGGGTCACCGCCGACGGTCTCGACTCACCGCTGGTGAAGTTCCTCTCCGAAGAGGAGGCCACCGGGATTCAGAGCCAGACCGGGTCAGTTCCCGGGGACCTCGTGCTGATGGTGGCCTCGGACTGGCGGACGGCCTCTGAGGTCCTCGGCCACCTGCGCGCCCAGCTGCTCTCACCGCCGGTGGGTGACGGACAGATGGCGTACCTCTGGG
>CAWUMT010000192.1:0-3301 GCA_963923735.1 uncultured Acidimicrobiales bacterium | reverse complement strand
CCGTGGGCGGCACTGGCACTGGCGACGGGTGGCGACGATCTCCCGATCGTGGGATTCCTCCTCCTCGCCGTGGTGCTGGCGGCCAACCGCAGGCCCTGGGGTGCAGGCGTGACTCTCGGGATCGTCTCGGCGATGAAGTTCACCGCGTGGCCCGTTGCCGCACTCCTGCTCTTCGCCGCACGCGATGCTGAGGGCCGGCGGGCTTGGCGCCAGATGCTCCTCGCCGAAGCGGTCGTGGCCGTCCCCATCGTGGCGGTGTTCTTGGCCTGGAACCCGTCGAGCTTCATGGCCAATGTGGTCAAGTTCCCGCTCGGCATGGCCGGGGTCGACTCGCCGGCGGGGTCCGCACTGCCCGGACACCTCTTGGTTTCCCACGTCCCCTCGATCCACCACGCCTATGCCGTGGTGGTGGCACTCGCCATGGCGGTGGGACTGTGCGTCTACCTGTGGCGCCGACCGCCGTACAGCGTGGCCAAGGTCTGCACCGTAGCTGCGTGGGCGCTGCTCATCGCCATCTGCCTCGCTCCGGCCACACGGATCGGTTACCTGATCTATCCAGCCAACCTGTTCGTTTGGGCGTGGATGCTCGAATCCGACCAATCAGCAAACGAACTCGAACCGGCAGGCTGAGGGTAGCGCCCGATCAGTTTGAAACGGCTGCCTGATAGAGACGCAAGGTGAACCGCGTCGACTGGGCGCCACCGTCCTTGGAGAATGTGGTGGGGGAGATGTCGACTCCCTGGAGCCAGAAGAAGCTGTCAGAGCCCCCGCGTCGCGAGAGGATCTCGACACCCGGGGCGTTGGCAGGCTTGCCGCTCGAGAAGATCTTCCACTGGCGCCCCTTCATCTGAGCCTGGAAGAAGTTATAGAGGGCCTGTGAGGATGCCGGGGACTCGAAGACGATCTTGCGGTCGAAACTGAAGACGTTGCCCCCCGTGTGGGGGAGCTCCACCTGGACGGCGCCTTGGGGGACGACGATGGAGTTCACGATGTCGGGTGGAGGCTCACCCGCAGTCACCAGCGCGGCGAAGGGAGGCGTCGGGTTCACGGTGAGATTGCCGACCTGGTTGAGTCCCGGACTCGGTGACGGGTCAGGGCCCTTGGCGGTGAGGATGTTCAAGAAGATCACCAGGCCGAGCATGACCACGGCGACCAGCGGGACGATCGCCGCCCACTTGATCGAGGTGGGGTTGATCCCCGGCGGAGGGAGCGGACGGGCGTCCTTGGTGGTGCTCACGAGTCCAGCCTAGGAGAGAGGCAGCGGGGCCTCAGCGTCGCCCCAGCCGAGATGGTCGATGGGTCCGTGGCCTGCCCCGAGGCGCCATGAGGCGGCCCCGAGGAGTCCTCGGTGGACGAAGCGCTTGGCCAGACTGATGGCGTCAAGCGGGGCGAGCCCTCGAGCGAGCCCTGCTGCGGTGGCGGCGGCCATCGAGCATCCCGTCCCGTGGTCGTTTCCCGTGACGACCCGGGGTGCGTCGAGGAGGGTGATGCCCTCAGGCCCAAGGACCACGTCGGGTGCGCTCGAGTCAGTGTCGGTCGCCTCGAGGAAGTGACCACCCTTGATGACCACCCAGGGAGTCCCAAGTGCGCTCAGAGCGCGTGCGGCATCGCTCATCGCAGAGGTCGTCCCGAGTTCGGCGACGTCGATCCCGAGCAGGACGGCGGTCTCGCGCAGGTTCGGCGTCGTGATCAGCGCGGAGGGGAGCAGCGCTGCTCGATAGGCCTCGACGCCTCCGGCCTCCATGAGTGCGTGGCCCGTCGAGGAGACGAGCACGGGGTCCACGACGAGGTTGGCCAGTCGCCCTGAGGCCGCCAGGGTGCCCACCGCCTCGATGGTGCGAGGTCGAGCGAGCATGCCCGTCTTGGTGGCGTGCACCTCGATGTCGTCGGCCACCGTCTCCACTTGGGTCAGCACCATCTCCGCCTCGAGCGCCGCGATGGCCGTCACCCCGACGGTGGACTGTGCGGTGACGGCGGTGACGGCCACGGTCCCGTGCACGCCATAGGCGGCGAAGGTCCGCAGGTCCGCTTGGAGGCCGGCCCCACCACCTGAGTCGGAACCGGCGATGGTCATCGCAACACGGGGGGTCATGGGGCTTGAGCCTACCGAGGGTCAGCGTCACGCAGCCCTAGGCTGAGGGGTCATGGAGCCCGACCTCGGACTGCGTATTGCAGACAAGACGCTCCCGTCGCGCCTGATCATGGGCACGGGCGGGATGTCCTCGATGGAGCAGCTCCGTGGAGCGCTCACCGCCTCGGGGTGCTCGATGGCCACGGTCGCCGTGCGTCGTGTCGACCCTGAGACCCAAGGGGGACTCCTCGAGCTGCTCGACGAGCTCTCGATCGAGGTGCTGCCCAACACGGCGGGGTGCTACACCGCTGCGGAGGCGGTGACTACCGCCGAGCTGGCCCGAGAGGCCTTCGGCACCGACTGGATCAAGCTCGAGGTGATCGGTGACGATCGCACGCTGTTGCCGGACCCCGTCGAGCTCCTGCGTGCCGCCGATGCGCTGGCGGCCAAGGACTTCGTCGTCCTCGCCTACGCACCTGACGATCCGATCCTGGCGAGGCATCTCGAGGCAGCAGGGTGTGCGGCGGTCATGCCGCTCGGGAGCCCCATCGGCTCAGGGCTCGGGATCCGCAACCCCCACGCCATCGGCCTGATCTGTGAGTCCCTCAACGTGCCGGTGCTCCTCGATGCGGGGATCGGCACCGCGTCGGATGCCGCCCAGGCCATGGAGCTCGGGTGCGACGGCGTGCTCGTGGCCTCGGCGGTCAACCGCGCTGAGGATCCCACGGCGATGGCCGCCGCGATGGCTGCCGCGGTCGAGGCCGGCTGGCTGGCCCGTCGGGCCGGCCGGATCCCGCCGCGGTCCTGGGCCGAGGCCTCAAGTCCCTTCCTGGGCCTGGCGGATCTCTGAGCCAGACCTGCAGGTACGTCATTTCTTAGGGCGACCTAATATTACTGGTACCGTGATCTCCCCGGGAGGGTCCCGTGGGTAGGTGCCAGTGGTGGGAGGTGTGCTCGTGCGAAAGGCGCTCGCCCGTATCGCCCCACTGATCCTCGCGGCAGGCCTCCTGACGGGCTGCGGTGGCATCTCGGGCTCCGCGAACGGGACCCTGACCCTCTATTCGGGCCAGCACCTCCAGACCTCCCAGGCCTTGGCCAGTGCCTTCGAGCGCCAGAGCGGCATCAAGGTGAACATCCGATCGGCCGACGAGGCCACTTTGGCCAACCAGCTGCTGGTCGAGGGGAGTCGGTCGCCCGCCGACGTGTTCTTGGCCGGGAACTCTCCGGCCA
>CAWUMT010000191.1:0-3307 GCA_963923735.1 uncultured Acidimicrobiales bacterium | reverse complement strand
ATCCTTCGAAGACTCGGCCATCGCAGCGCAGATGAACGAATCGTTCATCTGCATCAAGGTCGACCGCGAAGAACGTCCCGACCTCGACGCGCTCTACATGACCGCCACGCAGGCGGCGACCGGCCACGGCGGCTGGCCGATGACTGTCTTTGCCACCCCCGATGGGCGCCCCTTCTATGCCGGGACCTACTTCCCTCCGGTCGAGCGCCATTCGATGCCGTCGTTCCCCCGCGTGCTCTCCGCCATGGCAGACGCCTGGGCCACGCGGCGAGGCGAGGTCGAAGAACAGGCAGCCCAACTGTCCGAGGCCGTGGCCTCTGAGGCCACCTACGCCGATCGCCTGGCCCAGATCGAGGTACCACTCCTCGAATTCGATGCCGTCCTCGACTCGTTGGCCCACACGCTGGCGGAACGCTTCGATGCAGAGGATGGCGGATTCGGACCCGCTCCCAAGTTCCCCCGACCGTCCTATCTCGAAGCGCTCCTGATCCACCATCTGCGAACCGACGACCCGGGTTCGCTCGCCATGGCCACCACCACGCTCGACAAGATGGCGCGCGGCGGAATCTACGACCACCTTGTGGGCGGATTCGCCCGCTACAGCGTGGATCGATTCTGGCTGGTGCCCCATTTCGAGAAGATGCTGACTGATCAAGCACTCTTGGCTCGCGTCTACCTCCACGCCTACGAGCTGACTGGTGAGGAGCACTACGCACAGGTCGTGACTGAGACGCTCGACTGGGTGCTCAGTGGTTTGGGCCTCATCGAAGGACTCGCCTCCTCGGTCGATGCCGATGCCGACGGCGTCGAGGGCTCCCATGCCACGTTCACCCCGGGCGAGATCGGGCTGGCACTCGACGGCGTCGACGGTACGTCGAGTGCTGCAGCGACCTGCGTCCGCTACGGCGTCACTCCCGAGGGCACCTTTGAGCACGGACGAAGCGTCCTGGCCCTCGATCCCGACGCGTCGGGGCTCCGCACCTCTGAAGAGGAGCACGCTCGCGCGGCTCTCCTCGCCATGCGCGAGGCGCGCGTCCAGCCCGGCATCGACGACAAGGTGCTCCTGGAGTGGAACGCGATGGCCGTCTCGATCCTGGCCGAAGCCGGTGCCGCCCTGTCGATCCCCCGCTTCGTCGAGGCCGCTCGCTCCATTGCCACGTTCCTTGACGAACGCTTCCGCAACGAACGCGGCCGCCTCCTGCGCGCTGGTCGAGCGGGCACCGTCGCTCATCTCGCCCTGCTCGGGGATTACGCCTGGCTGTGCGAGGCGTTCGGGCGCCTCTATGAGGTCGACGGCGAGGACCTCTGGCTCGCTCGAGCTGCGCAGGTGGCAAAGGACATGATCGAGCTGTTCTGGGATGGACCGGTTCCCACCGCCAAGAATCCGCAGCTCGGAGGAGGTTTCTTCACCACTGGCACCGACGCCGAGCAGCTCTTGGTCCGCGCCAAGGAGATCTTCGATGGCGCGCTCCCCTCGCAGAGTGCCGTGGCGGCGCTGGCGCTCGCCCGGCTGGCGGGCCTCAGCGGAGACGATGACCTACGCGCTGTTGCCGAACGCACGGTCGACCTGCTCGGTGCGGCACTCATCGAGACGCCGCTGGCAGTACCGGACCTGATCCTCGCCCTCGGATGGGTGGCACAGGGTATCGAGGTCGCAGTCCCGGGTCCGAGCGGGCCGCTCCTCGACCGCGTGCGCCGGGCGTTTGCTCCCTTCACGCTCGTGGCACACGGGGAGGGTGAGGGCATCCTGCTCGCCGATCGGACCTCAGGCCTCGCCTACGTGTGTCGTGGTCGAGTCTGCGATCGTCCGGTGAGCGATCCCGAGGATCTGGCTCTCCAGTTGGCTGGCGCCGTGCGAGGCTAGGGACATGCCGGCCCTCAAGTTCGGGAACAAGAACCCCTCCACCCAGGCCACCAAGGACCTCCTCCACCGCCTACCCAAGCGAGCACGGGTCGAGACGCCTCCTGAGGGGACCCTCTACGTCCTGGTCCTCGGCTGCACTCTCGAGGACACCGTGGGCGTGGACCTGGCCTCTGGAGGCCTCGTGCGCCTCAGGGTGTCCTGGCCCGAAGGCAAAGAGCCCGACCTGGCCTCCTTCGACGTCGTCGAGGCGACCCTCTCAGAGCACCCCGACCGCGACGACCTCGCACAGCCAGAAGCCGTCACCGTGGTGGGCCTGCCGCGCCAGCTCGGAAAGCTCCGCGGTCGCGAAGTGCGAAAGATGCTCGCCACCCTTCAGGCTCCGATCGACGGACCGCTCCTCGGATTCCGAGGCTCCTCGGCTCCGTATTGGGAGTTCACGGGCGATCGACCTTCGGTCGCGCTGATCGTGGCAACTCGCGGGCCTCAGCTGTTCCGTCGTCACGAGGACGGCACCACCTGGGTTCGCTTCGGTTGGGAGCGCGATGATGTCTGGCTCTTGTGCGCGGACACCCATGCGACGCGCTCCTTGGTCTCGGCGCGACGCGAACGACTGGCGGGGAAAGACATGGCGACTGCGCTGGGATTCAAGCCCCACTATCTGTTGACCGCGCTCAGTCGCCCCTACGACGGCCACTGCTACAAGACCTGCGTGGCCATCCTTCCTCGAGGCTGAGCCTCGAGGACGCGCTCAGCGCGTGAGCTTGCCGGCGGCGAGGTCTTCGGCCATGGCCCACCCGCAGACCACCAGGCGATGACCCTTGTCGGCCTTGGCTGCCTTGAAGAGCACCTCGACCCCTTCGGGGAGCTTGGCCTTGGGCGCGATCACATCAAGCCCACCGACCGGATCGGTGGTCGTGGTGGTCACGAGGAACGTGCGGTCGTCGAGACCCTTCTCGTCACCGAACCGCTTGGCCAGGCGACGGGCCCAGGCACGCTCTTCGCCGGTGGGCTTGTAGTCGGGTCGGGGCACGACGTCGATGAGTCCCTGGAAGGCGCGGTAGCCGTCCTGGCTCATCAGTCGGGTTCCGAGAAGCACGTCCTCATCAGGGAAGGCCAACAGTGCACGACGGAACTGATCGGCGAGCAAGCTCTTGAGAGTCTGCTCAGACTTCGAATTGCGATCCACTAGACCGAGACCCACCAGCAGGCACGGGGTGCCACCGATGCGCTCGAGCGTGGAGAACGAATACCCACGAAGCTTGGTGCCCTCGCGGACCGATGAGATCAACACCCACTCTTCACGGACCTTCGAGAGATACCCGATGTCGAACCGGGGCTCCCGGTCCACGCACAGGTTCGCCATCTCCTCGAGTTCGGCATCCGAGATCGCCGTGGTGTCTTTGGTCACTACCTCCATAGCCATGGAGCCATTCTACGACCCAA
>CAWUMT010000190.1:0-3321 GCA_963923735.1 uncultured Acidimicrobiales bacterium | reverse complement strand
CAGATGTGTATAAGAGACAGTCATCGGCCCGCGCGTTCACGATCGTCTTCGACAGGTGGCACAGCCGCCCCACCATCTCGAGGTTCTCGAAGCCGGTCAGGTTCTCATCGACGGCCGCGTACTGGCCGGCGAGGCCGATGACCCGCTTGACCCCGTCGGGATCGGCGATGACGTCGTGGCCCATGACCCGGGCCTGTCCGGCGTCGGGGCGCAGGGTCGTCGACAAGATCCGCACGGCGGTGGTCTTGCCGGCACCGTTGGGGCCGAGGAGCCCGACCACCTGGCCGGGTGCGACCTCGAGGTC
Organism: uncultured Acidimicrobiales bacterium; assembly: GCA_963923735.1. Lineage (GTDB taxonomy): Bacteria > Actinomycetota > Acidimicrobiia > Acidimicrobiales > RAAP-2 > CAIUMH01. The sequence goes on along the minus strand of CAWUMT010000190.1, from coordinate 3,017 downwards.
GAAGGCGTCCAAGGCCTTCACCCCGCCTCGGGGATAGGTCTTCGAGAGGCCGCGAGCCTCCACGGCGAGCATTTCGGGCATCTGGGCAGACTAGCCAGCCGAACTCAGGTCCGGAGCGTGCGGTTACTTCTTGGTACGCAGGAGGGCCGATTAGTCTTGGGGATTCGTCGGACCCCCTCTTGGAGATCAACCCCTCATGCCCCTCGTTTACGACTTCAGCCACAAGCACCGTCAGGCCCCCATGGAGCTCAAGGACCTCCTGGGTGGAAAGGGCGCCAATCTGGCCGAGATGATCTCGGTCCTGCGCCTCCCGGTGCCTCCCGGCTTCACGATCTCGACCGACGCGTGTCGCCTCTACATGAAGGGTGGCTGGCCCAAGGCGCTGGATAAGGAGATCGCCGGCGCGCGCGCTCGTCTCGAGAAGGAGATGGGCAAGAAGCTCGGCGACCCGAAGAACCCGCTGCTGGTCTCGGTGCGCTCGGGTGCGAAGTTCTCCATGCCCGGCATGATGGACACGGTCCTCAACCTCGGTCTCAACGACAAGTCCGTCGAGGGCCTCGCCGCCCAGACGGGCGATGAGCGCTTCGCCTACGACTCGTACCGTCGCTTCGTGGCCATGTACGGCCGCATCGTCATGGACGTCCCCGGCGAGGAGTTCGACGAGCGCTTCGAGGCCGCCAAGCACGCAGCCGGGGTGACCTCCGACGCACAGGTGCCCGTCGAGCTGCTCAAGAAGCTGGTCGAGGACTACAAGGCCATCGTCAAGAAGCACACCAAGAAGGACTTCCCCCAGGACCCCACCGAGCAGCTCCACGGCGCGGTCGAGGCGGTCTTCAAGTCTTGGAACGGCCCTCGTGCCTTTGCGTATCGTGACCGTGAGCGCATCCCGCACGACCTCGGCACGGCGGTCAACGTCCAGGCCATGGTCTTCGGCAACCGTGACGACAACTCAGGCACCGGCGTGGGCTTCACCCGTGACCCCTCGACCGGTGAGAACAAGCCCTACGGCGACTACCTCATCAACGCCCAGGGCGAGGACGTCGTGGCCGGCATCCGCAACACCGAGGACCTCGATGCCCTGAAGAAGCAGTTCCCCAAGCTCCACAAGGAGCTCATGGGCATCTTCGCCCGGCTTGAGAAGCACTACCGCGACATGTGCGACACCGAGTTCACCATCGAGCAGGGCAAGCTCTGGATGCTCCAGACCCGTGTCGGCAAGCGCACGGGCCGTGCCGCGCTGCGCATGGCGGTCGAGATGACCACCGAGTCGGCCATCAAGCTCTCGCGCCCCGAGGCCGTGGGTCGCATCACCGAGGACCACCTCTCCCAGGTGCTCCACCCGCAGTTCGCCACCAGTGGGCAGGCCGTCCTGGCCAAGGGCCTTGGCGCCTCGCCGGGTGCCGCGGTGGGCCAGGTGTACTTCACCGCCGACGACGCTGCGGCAGCGGCCGAGCGCGGCGAGAAGGTCATCCTCGTTCGTTCCGAGACCTCGCCCGAGGACGTGCACGGCATGCTGGCCGCCGAGGGCATCCTGACCGCCCGCGGCGGTCTGGTCTCCCACGCGGCCGTCGTGGCCCGTGGCTGGGGCAAGCCCGCCGTGGTCGGTGCCGAGCAGGTCCGCATCTCGGGCAAGCGCTTCAGCGTCGGTGACAAGACGATCAACGAAGGCGAGTGGCTCTCCCTCGACGGCACCGCCGGTGTGGTGGTCGCTGGGCAGGTCGAGCTCGTCTCGGGCAAACCGCCCAAGGAGTTCGAGACCATCCTCGGTTGGGCCGACACCATCCGCAAGGGCCACCTCAAGGTGCGTGCCAACGCGGACAACGGCCCCGACGCCACCAACGCCCGCCAGATGGGCGCCGAGGGCATCGGCCTGTGCCGCACTGAGCACATGTTCCTCGGCGAGGATCGTCTCCCCGTGGTGCGCAAGATGATCCTCGCCTCCACCGAGGCCGAGGAAGCCGCCGCCCTCGCCGAGCTGCTCGACGTTCAGCGCGAGGACTTCACCGAGATCTTGAAGGCCATGGACGGCCTGCCCGTCACCATCCGCCTGCTGGACCCGCCGCTGCACGAGTTCCTCCCCTCGACCCACGAGCTCGGCATCAAGGAGGCCACGGTCGGGCTCACCGAGTCCGAGAAGGAGCTCTTCGAGGCCGCCCAGCTCTGGGAGGAGGCCAACCCGATGCTCGGCACCCGTGGCGTGCGCCTCGGTGTGGTCAAGCCCGGCCTCTACGCCATGCAGGTCCGCGCCCTGATGGAGGCCGCCGGTGCGCTGGCCGCCAAGGGTGGCCACCCGATCGTCGAGATCATGATCCCGCTGACCGTCTCACGCGAGGAGCTGGCCCTGGCTCGCTCCTGGGTTGAAGAGGCCGTCGCAGCGGTGAAGAGCTCGAGCAACAAGAAGGCCAAGCTCGACGTGCTCATCGGCACCATGATCGAGACCCCTCGGGCTGCCCTCGTCGCCGACGAGATCGCCGAGGTGGCCGAGTTCTTCTCCTTCGGTACCAACGACCTAACCCAGATGACGTTCGGGTTCTCCCGTGACGACGTCGAAGGCCGGATCATGGGCCCGTACTTGGAGCTCGGTCTTCTCAAGCACAACCCCTTCGACGTCGTCGACGCCGACGGTGTGGGCGAGCTCGTCCGAATCGGCGTGGCCAAGGGCCGCCAGACCCGCCCGAGCCTCAAGACCGGCGTCTGCGGAGAGCACGGCGGTGACCCTGAGTCCATCGACACCTTCTACGCCGCGGGCGTGGACTACGTGTCCTGCTCGCCCTTCCGGGTTCCCGTCGCTCGTCTTGCTGCGGCCCAGGCCGTGATGGCGCACCCTGGGGTCGGTGCCGCACCGAAGAAGGCTGCCAAGAAGGCCCCGGCCAAGAAGACCGTGAAGAAGGCGGTCAAGAAGGCCCCGGCCAAGAAGACGGCCAAGCGTGCTCCGGTCAAGAAGACCGCCAAGCGCACACCCGCCAAGAAGGCCCCGGCCAAGAAGACCGTGAAGAAGGCGGTCAAGAAGGCCCCGG
>CAWUMT010000189.1:0-3357 GCA_963923735.1 uncultured Acidimicrobiales bacterium | reverse complement strand
AGGCAGCTCCCGCCAAGAAGACCCCGGCGAAGAAGGCGGCACCGGCCAAGAAGGCTCCGGTCAAGAAGGCAGCTCCCGCCAAGAAGACCCCGGCGAAGAAGGCGGCACCGGCCAAGAAGGCAGCGGAGCCCAAGGCCGCACCGGCCAAGCCGGTGCGCAAGGTGCCGGCACCCAAGCCGATTCCCCCGCTGCCCGAGATCAGCCCCTATGCCGCCGACGAGAAGTTCATCGCCAAGATCGTCGAGATCATCGAAGAGGAGAAGCGGGGTTTCGCAGCCCAGCAGGCTGAGCTGCTCGCTGAGGCGCAGGAGATCGTGGCCGACGACAACGGGCCTCGCGAGGTGCAGTTCGACGATGAGTCCGGCGAGGGTGCGAACTCCGCAGTGGAGCGGGACAAGGACCTGACGATGGCCAACCAGCTGCTCGATGAGATCGAGAAGCTGGACGAGGCGTTGGCTCGGATCAAGGCCAAGAAGTTCGGAATGTGCGAGAAGTGCCACAAGAAGATCCCCAAGGAGCGCCTTGAGGCAATTCCCTTCGCCACCTTGCACGTGGAGTGCGCCAAGCCGAGCTTCTCGACCTGGTGAGTGAATCAGCGCCCCGCTCGACTCGAGGCTCGAGTCGGTGGTGGGTGCTCCCTCTCGTTGCCGGAGCGGTGGTTCTCACCGACCAGTTCACCAAGACCCTGGCCGTTGATCATCTCGGTCCTGGGGCGCACCATGTGTTCGGGCCGTTCGGATTCGAATTGGCCTACAACTCGGGTTCCGCCTTCTCTCTCCTTCAGGGCGGCTCCTGGCCGCTCTTCGCCTTCGGGGTGGTGCTGGTGATCGCGCTGAGCTGGATGGCCCTGCGTGCCACCTCGCTGCTGTTGGAGGTGGCGCTGAGCCTCATCATCGGCGGGGCGCTCGGCAACATGGTCGATCGGGTCGCACGTGGCCACGACGGCTCGGTGGTCGACTTCATCACGTTGAGCCACTGGCCGACCTTTAATCTCGGGGATGCCTGCATCACGGTCGGCGCCATCTTGGTGATCGTCTCGTTGCTCTTCGGCCGAGATGACCATGAGGCTCCTGCAGCACCGGGAGCACCCTCATGACCGAGGAACGCGACGATCAGGCCGAGGTGCTCTCCGTCGAGGTGCCCGCGCTGATGGACGCGATGCGCGTGGACCGTGCGCTCTCGATGCTCACCGGCTGCTCGCGCTCGGAGGCCGCTCGCCTGATCGATGCAGGAGCGGTGAGCGTGGATGCCGCAATCGTGCAGAAGGCCTCCCAGGCACTCATCGAGGGCCAGCTGCTCGAGGCTGTCTTGCCAGAGCCTGAGGATGGCTCAGTGGAGCCCGAGCCCGAGGTCTCCGTGACGGTGGTCCTCGAGGCTGCCGATTTCCTCGTCGTCGACAAGGAATTCGATCAGGTGGTTCACCCCGGAGCCGGCAATGCGCACGGCACCCTGATCGCCGGGGTCATCGCCCGCTACCCCGAGATCGCGCAGCTCCCTCTTGAGGGTGTCGGGGAGTTGGGCCGCCCCGGCGTGGTCCATCGTCTGGACAAGGGGACCTCCGGCCTCCTGGTGATCGCTCGGACCGCCGAGGGGTTCGCCTCGCTCTCGGCGCAGTTGGCAGAACGATCCATGGAGCGGCGGTACCTCGGTCTGGTCGAGGGGTACGTCGAGTCACCGCACGGTGTGGTTGACGCGCCGATCGGGCGATCCGCACGGGTGCCCACCCGCATGGCCGTCCAGCCCGACGGCCGCCCGGCCCGGACCCACTACGAGGTGCTCTGCCATCTCGAGCACCCGGCGCGCACCTTGGTCGGCCTCAGCCTCGAGACGGGTCGCACGCATCAGATCCGCGTGCACATGGCTGCCATCGGGCACCCCATCGTCAACGACCCGCGCTATGGGCAGCGCAACGAGAAGCGTCTGGACCCCGAACGACTTGCCCTCCACGCGGGTCGTCTGACCCTCGAGGACCCCTCCAGCGCCGAGCGGGTCCGCTGCGTTGCCCTCTGGCCTGAGGATCTTGCTCGGCTCGGAGGAGCAGAGGAAGGGAATACCTGGCTGAACGGGGAATGAACTCCCCGTTCTTTGATCAGGAGGCTTCTGCGTGGATGGCGAGGACGGCCTCGTCGCCGCGGAGGGCGGCAAGTCCCTCGACCTCGGCACGCCGCACGCGCCGCACGCCGATGCCGAGTGCATCGGCAGTGTCCTGCAGTGACGCAGGTGTGGAACCATCGAGCCCGAAGCGCTTGGTGAGCACCGCACGCTGCAGCTCGGGGAGCGAGTCGATGACTGAGTGGAGGCGCTCGTCGACGAGTGCCTGCTCGACGCCGCTGACCCAGTCGGTGGCGTCAGGGGCGATCAGGTCGCCGAGCGAGGTTGAGGAGTCAGACGCAGCAGGCTGATCGAGCGAGGCCGTCACGCCGGCGAGGCCCACTAGGTTCTTGCGCTCGGCCACGGTCATGCCAGTGGCCTCTTCGATCTCGGCGTCGGTGGGCTTTCGACCCAACTGAGCCGTGAGCTCGGCCGTGGTTGCCTCGAGCCGCTGAAGCTGCTCACCGACCTCGAGGGGGATCCGAATCGTGCGTCCGTGCTGCTGCACGGCGCGCTGGAGGGACTGGCGGATCCACCAGGTCGCATACGTCGAGAACTTGAAGCCTCGCTCCCAGTCGAACTTTTCAACTGCTCGCAGCAGGCCGAAGGTGCCCTCTTGGACCAGGTCCACGAGCTCAACGCCACGGTCCTGGTAGCGACGGGCCCAGTGGAGGACCAGACGCAGGTTGGCCGCGACCATGTGCTGCTTGGCCTCTTCGTCTCCCGCAGCCACGCGCTTGGCCAATTCGACCTGCTCCTCGTAGTTGGGCATGGGATAGCGGTCGAGATCGTGGAGCAGGAGTCCGAGGGCGTCCGCATTGGCGGTGGGGGTGCGTCGGGGGGTGGCCATGGAACGCTCCTTGCTCTAGGTGCCGATGCTCCGTATAACGCACATGAGCGTAGGTCTATTCCCGGCCCAGGGAAACTGGGACAGAATCCCGCTTTGGAGGTTGTCGGGCCGCCTAGGAGCGCGCGGTGGCGTCAGTGCCCTGCGCCCGGGTGACCATCTCGGCCAGAGTCAGGGACTGGAGCTGGTCCCGGATCTGTTGCCCCAGATCCGCCCAGACGGCGAGCAGGACGCACTGGCCCTCGTGGTCGCAGGCCCCGTTCTCATGGGGGGCACCGAAGTCCCCGGCGACGATGGGGCCGTCGACCGCAGCGACGATCTGGGCCAGGGAGATCTCCTCTGGCGTCCGGGCCAGGACGTAGCCGCCTCCCACACCTGTCTCTTATACACATCTGACGCTGCCGACGATACTCCTTGTG
>CAWUMT010000188.1:0-3365 GCA_963923735.1 uncultured Acidimicrobiales bacterium | reverse complement strand
CCTGGACGATCCGCTGCCGATTCGGGTCGAGACCGAGCGTCGCAAGCGCATCTGCGTCCCCGGGATTCACTGCGGCGTCGAACCGCGCGGCATCGATGCCATGGGGTGCGACGAGCACCGGCTGCGTGGGAGCGAACAACGCCGACAAACGTCGCGCCGTGGCGTCCGAGACGCACACGAGGACCGCCGCGTGCTTGACCGCGTGCGTGATGGCCCGGCGGAAGAAGTGGACCTTGGTCCGCTCATGGAGCTCGGGGTGATCGAAGAAGGTGAGGTCATGGATGGTCACCACCGCAGGCACCGGGCAGCGACCGGGCATCGTGTAGTGCGGTCCGTGGTGCACGTCGACCCCGAGGTCCTTGAGCGCTGCCCCGAGCCGGAGCTGCTCATAGAGGAGACGGGCCGCGCGCGAGGTGGGCACCACCTCGGCCACCGAGGCCCCCCGTGCGAAGGGTTCGAGCATCGAGCCGCTGCCCCGCCGGGCGAGGGCCACCAGATCGATCTGGTCTCGCGCGCTCAGTGCACCGAGAAGCTCCAAGGTGTAGCGGCCCGCTCCTGCGGGGCGTGGCGGCACCGCCGAGACGTCGAGGCTCACCCGGAGGCGGCTCATGAGAGGTGCTCCCAGATCTCGACGTGGCGTCGGGCCGAGTCCACCCATCGGTGCTGGGCGGCAAAGGTGCGTGCGTGAGCACGGGCGCTCTCGACGGCCTCTCCGCCTTCTCCCACCGCCCGGAGCGCCTCGGTGATTCCCGCGGTGTCCCCCGGCGCCACGCTCCAGTTGCCCTCAAGGCCGACGACGCTCGGCACCTCGGTGCTGACGATCAGCGGGGCGCCGTGGTGCGCTGCTTCGAGCGGGGGCAGACCGAATCCCTCGAGCCACGGGACGTAACAGAAGCCGGCACACTGCTCATAGAGCCCCGCGAGGATCTCCGCTGGCTGGGCGCCCACCAAGTGCACGCCCTCCACGGGGGTGATCTCCTCGCCCCATCCCTTCGGGCCCACCACCACGAGCGGCAACGAGCTCTCGGCTTGGCGGTACGCAGTGAGGAGGCCCGCCAGGTTCTTTCGAGGCTCAAGCGTCGAGACGCTCAGGAAAAACGGTCCCTCCACACCGGCTTCAGCCAGACACGCCCCCGTGCGCTCACGATCGGGTTGCGGTAGGTGATCAGCGCCCTCGCCGACGACGTGAATGCGACTCGGAGCCACACCGGCCGCCTCGAGCGCGTCGGCAACCTGACTCGACGGGGTGAGCAGGACCGCGTTCGACGCGATCGCTCGATCCAACGCCGCCTCATGCCACCGTCGGCCCCGCGGCGTGGTCAGGCTCGGCTCCGCACGCCAGGCCAGGTCGTGGATCAACACGGTCGACGGCCGTGGTGAGCGTGCGGGGCCGGCAAGCGATGTGCGGTGCACCACATCACAACCTGCACCGAGCGTTCCGATGCCACGATCCCACAGTTGCATCTGCAGCCGATGCGGAAGCGCGGTGGCGTGGAGCGTCATCCCCATCTGCTCGGCCAGCGCACCCAACGGATCCGGCCGAGGGCCTCGGCTGGCCACGATCTCAACCTCAGGTCCGAGTGCACCGAGGTCTCGAAGGCCACCCAATAGCCCACGCACGTAGGTGCCGATACCGCCGGGGACCTCCTGGCGCAACTGCTCAGCGAGGAGTGCGATCTTCATCGCGATGCCGCCAACTGCCGGTAGAGCGTGCTCAGCCCCTCACCGGTGCGTTCCCAGGAGAAGTCCGCCGCCCTCGCACGCCCTGCAGCGATCAGCACCGTGCGTTGGGCCTCGTCGAACACCGCCACGTCCAAGGCCTCGGCCAGGTCCTCCACCTCTCCGGGGTTCACCAAGAGTGCGGCACCACCGACCACCTCGGGAAGGGAGCCCGCACGCGTGGTGACCACGGGGATTCCGGCCGCCATGGCCTGGAGCGGGGGGAATCCGAATCCTTCATAGCGAGAGGGATAAGCCAGCGCCCGAGCGCCACGCAGGAGTCCGGCCACGGCGGCATCCGAGACGAATCCCGTCCTCCGGATCCGCTCAGGATGCTTCGCCTGCTCGATGGCGGCGACGAGGTCGGCCTCACCCCATCCAGGAGCGCCCACGAGAACGAGTTCGACGTCCCGGTGGGTCGCCGCGAGTGCGTCGAAGGCAGCCACCAGGGTGGGGAGATCCTTGCGGGGCTCCGCGGTCCCCACACTCAGGATGTAGGGAACCGACGGCTCGATGATCGAGGTCGCGGTATCGAGGTCGGGTGTACCGAGATCAGGGATCCCGAGGGGCACCACGGCCACCTGCTCGCGTCGTGCCCCGAACTGTGAGCGCACTTCTTCGGCGATGGCGGCCGAGGCGGTGTGGACTGTGGCCCCGGTCCGCACCGCGCGTTCGACGAGGCGTCCGAACCGCAGTGTCGCCGGCTGGCACAGCTCGGGGTACCGGACGAAGGTCAGGTCCCAGACCGAGACGACCCGCGCCGCCTGGCGGGTCGGGGGCACCACGAAGTTCGTTCCGTGAGCCACATCGAGTGGTCCGACGAATCGTTCGAGACGAGGGTGTCCACTTCGGGCCCAGGCAGCCATCAGCGGGCGAGCCGGCATGGGTCGCTGACCGGTCGACGCGCGCTCCCCCACGGCGCCGTCAAGGCCCTTGAGGCCCCTGACACTCACGGCGTAGCCGAGGAGGTCGAACTCCGCTCGACGCGCCAGGGCGCTGAGGATCTGATCGGTGGCCACACCGATGCCGGTTCGGTTCCCGAGCAAGGGGGTGACGTCGATGCCGACGCGCAGGCCGCGTCCTGTCTCAGACCCCGATGGCATCTCTTGAGCCTCGCACACGCACCTGTGGACCCCGAACCTCGCTCAGCCGAACTCGTCGCACACCAGATCGAGGAACTCGGGCCAGGCCGTGAGCGCCCACGGGCCAAACTCTTCGTCACCCAGCGTGCATACCCCGAGGTTGCGCTCCGGATCGAAGAGGAGGAATCCACCAGCCCGGCCGAAGTGCCCCACTGTCGCCGGGCCCATCTTCGAACCCGTCCAGTGGGGCGCCTTGGTTCCCTTGATCTCGAGGCCCACGCCCCAGTCGCAGGGGTCGAAGCGCCCCACACCGGGCACGACGCCAGCCAAGCCCTCGAACTGCACCGTGGTCATCTCGCGCATCAGCGGTTCTTCGAGCAGTGATGGTGCACGGAGCTCGGCGACGAACCGGGCCAGGTCCTCGGTCGACCCTTCGACCCCCCACGCCGCAGAGCCCCTGAGTGAGCTTGAGGCCATCCCGAGCGGCTCGAAGAGTTCTTCGGCGAGCAGCTCCTCGATGGACGAACCACTCCACCGCTCAAGGTGCAGTGCCGCCGCCTCGTA
>CAWUMT010000187.1:0-3425 GCA_963923735.1 uncultured Acidimicrobiales bacterium | reverse complement strand
GCCGGGCGGTCTCTGCGAGGTCGGCCTCGGTGGCCAACGGATAGGGGACGGTGGGGATCTGTTCTGCGATGTCGACAGCGATGATGTCGACGCCGGCTTCGGCGAGGCGCACCGCATGGGAACGGCCCTGGCCCCGAGCAGCTCCGGTGATGAAGGCGACCTTGTTCTCCAGTGACCCCACGATGATCCCCCTTGGTGTGGTGCATGGCGCAGCGCTGGTGACGGCTGCGGTTGGGAACTCTAGGAGTCCTGCCCTCGGACTGCTCGGGGTGCGCAACGCCCGGTGGGCTCGGTAGGGTTCTTTCCATGCTCGAAGGATCTGACCGCGTGGCGCGCCCCGCTGCGGACGGTTCGTCCTTCGAGCCCTTGGGTGTCACCTCTGAGTATCCCGCCCCCCCGGCCTCGATCCATCCCGATCGGTCGCGCCACTGGTGGCGTCGGATCATGCCGCTCATCGCGCCGCGCAAGTGGCCGTTCCTCGCGGCGATCGTGCTGTCCTTCCTCAGCCTCGTCCTCGCCGTGGTGGTGCCCAACCTCCTCAACGAGGCGATCGACCTGTCGATCTCGAAGCACCAGGTTCCGCTCTCGCACTACGTCGAGCTGATCCTGGCCATCGGTGTCGCCGGCGGCATCGCCAGCCTCATCTCGCGGTGGCTGCTGTTCCGGACGGCGTACGACTTCGAGTTCGACTTGCGCAACCTGCTCTTCGAGCACTTCAGCTCGATGAGCTTCAGCTTCTTCGACCGATCCCAGACGGGCCAGCTCATCTCTCGCGCCAACTCGGACATCCGCTCGGTGCAGATGTACGCCACGTTCGCGCCGATGATCATCGTGCAGTGCGCCATCGGTGTCGTCGCCTTCGGCTTCATGCTCTCGATCAACGTGCCGCTTGCGTTGGTGGCCATGGTGACGATGCCCTTCTTGTTCATCGCGGGAATGAAGATGCGCAAGTTGATGTTCCCCATCTCCTGGATCATCCAGGCGCGCCTGGCTGACGTGGCCACCATCGTGGACGAGAACATCAACGGGGTGCGCGTGGTGCGCTCCTTCGCCCAGGAGCAGGCCGAGCTCGACGATCTCGCCACCGCCTCGGAGGGAGCGGTGTGGGCATATGAGCAGGATGCCGACATGCGGGCTCGCTACACCCCGGCGATCCAGAACCTCCCCCAGGTGGGCCTCGCCCTGGTGCTGCTGGTCGGTGGATGGATGGTCTTCCAGGGCCACCTCGGGATCGGCGCCATCTTGGCCTTCAACGCCTATCTCCTCATGCTCCAGGCGCCCTTCATGATGATGGGCCAGCTGGTCATGATGGGTCAGCGCGCTGCTGCCTCGGCGCAGCGGATCTTCGAGGTGCTCGACGAGCATCCCGAGATCGTCGACTCCGCGGGAGCAGGCGACCTCGGCGAGGTGCGCGGCCACGTCCGGTTCGATCACGTGCGCTTCGGTTACGCCGAGGGGCCCGACGTCCTTGAAGACCTTTCCTTCGAGGTCGAGCCCGGTGAACGGATTGCCCTCGTCGGCGCCACGGGATCTGGCAAGTCCACGATCGCCCGGTTGCTGCTGCGTTTCTATGACCCGCGCTCCGGGTCGATCTCGATCGATGGCCATGACCTGTCCTCGGTGACGCTGGCCAGCCTGCGGGCCCATGTGGGCGTGGTGACCGACGAGCCGTTCTTGTTCTCTGCGTCGATTGCCGAGAACATCGCCTACGGGCGACCGGGGGCCAGCCGTGACGAGGTGGTCGCCGCCGCCAAGGCGGCCAATGCCGATCACTTCATCCTGGAACTCTCCGAGGGCTATGACACCGTGGTGGGCGAGCGCGGCTACACGCTCTCGGGAGGCCAGCGCCAGCGGATCGCCATCGCTCGTGAGCTGCTGATGAACCCACCGGTCCTCATCTTGGACGACGCCACCAGTGCGATCGACGTCCACGTCGAAGCCGAGATCCATGAGGCACTCGAACACCTCTTGGAGCGTCGCTCGACGATCATCATCGCCCACCGTCTCTCGACCATCGCCATGGCCGATCGCGTGGCGTTGCTCAAGGACGGCCGCATCGTGGCCACCGGGACGCACGCTGAACTCCTTGCAACTTCGGCTGAGTATGCCGAAGTGCTCTCGCACGTCGCGGACGAGCCGGTGGCAGCGACCGACGCCGACACAGGGATCGAACGATGACCTTCGGTGGATTCGGGCCGGGACCTCCGGTGGGTGGTGGCATGCGAGCCGGTGGCGGCCAGAACGGCGTCGCCTTCTCGGGCATCCCGAGCGAGCTCCAGGACCTTGCGGCAGAGATCCTGGCCACCGAACCTGAGCGCGGCCGAGCCCATGCCGAGTTCCACGCCAATCCGACGAGTGAGGAGCGTGCCCGGCTGAGCCTGCCGAGCCTCTTGTTCCAGCACCCCGGACTCCTTTGGTGGTCGGCGTTCTTGGTCGTGGTCGTGGCCATCACCTCGCAGGTGGGGCCGCTGTTGGTCTCCGCCGCGATCAACCACGGGATGATCCCCCCGCATCGGTCGATGACGGTGATCGCCCTGTGTGCGGTGGGCTATCTCATCGTGGTCGCGATCAGTGCGGTGGCCCAACGTGCTCAGGCCAGGGCCTCGGGCCGGCTCGCTGCACGCGTGATGCACGAGCTGCGCATCAGGGTCTTCGCCCACCTCCAACGACTCAGCCTCGACTTCTATACCGCGGAGAAGGCCGGTGTGGTCATGACGAGGATGACCTCGGACATCGAGAACCTCCAGCAGCTCCTCCAAGACGGTCTGAGCCAGTTCGCCCTCCAGGCCCTCACGATGGTGACCATCACGGTGGTGCTCTTCGTGCTCAATCCCTTTCTGGCCCTGATCACGATCGCCGTCTCGCTCCCCCCGCTGATCGGGCTGTCGATCTGGTTCCACATCGCGTCAGAGCGCGGCTACGTCAAGGTGCGCGACGGCATCGCCGAGGTCATCGGGGATCTCTCTGAGTCGCTGCAAGGCATCCGGGTGGTCACCGCCTCGAACCGTCAGCGCCACAACATCGTCGCCCACCGCAACATCGTCGGCAGGTACCGCGACGCCAACGTGGCAACGGGCCGCATCAGTGCGATCTACGGCCCGGCCACCCAAGCCGTGGGCATCCTCGGCCAAGCGGTCCTGCTGGGCGTCGGCGGTGACATGGTGCTGCGCGGCCACCTCTCACTCGGTGCGTTGGTCGCCTTCTTCCTCTATCTCAATCGCTTCTTCCAGCCCATCCAACTGCTCGCCCAGCAGTACAACGCGCTCCAGCAGAGCCGTTCCTCGATCATCAAGCTGCGCGACCTGCTCGAGACCGAGCCCTCGGTCACCGAGAAGGCCGACGCCATCGCGCTCGGTCAGCTCGACGGCGCGATCCGCTTCGAGTCGGTGAGCTTCGGCTACGACCCCGCGACCCCGGTGCTCCAC
>CAWUMT010000186.1:0-3452 GCA_963923735.1 uncultured Acidimicrobiales bacterium | reverse complement strand
GAAGGAGCCGTCCACGTGGTGGTTCTTGCCGTGGATGTCGGCGGCGATCGCGCCGCCGACGGTCACCTGCCGGGTGCCCGGCGTGACGGGGACGAAGAAGCCGGCAGGGAGCGCGACCTGCAGCAGCTCGTCAATCGAGACGCCGGCGCCTGCAGTCACGAGACCTGTGGCCGGGTCGATGGGGGAGAGGTGCCAGAGCGAGCGGTTCGAGATCACCGTGCCGCCGCCGCACTGCGCGGCGTCACCATAGGAGCGACCCAGGCCTCGGGCGATCCGTGCACCACCGGGTGCGCCGAGGAGCTCGGCGACCTCTTCGGCCGAACGCGGCGCGACCACGCTGGCCCGCGACGGTGCGGTGTTGCCCCAACCGGTGAGCAGCTCTTCTTGGGCGGGGATCATCCGTACACTCCGATCACGACGAAGAGGACCCAGAGGACACCGCAGGCCTGCAGGAGGTGGTCCTTGAAGGCGAGGTCCTCAGGCGCGCCGCCATCTCCGGCGTCGAGCCGACGCATCAGGTGCAGTACGGCGAGGACGACGGGGACCACGGTCAGGTGGATCCAGACTTCACGGCCCACCGCTCGTCCGGCGAGACCTTGGCCCTCGAAGGCCCAGAGGCAGTAGGCGGCCACGGCCACCCCGGCACAGAGCGTCAGGGCGGACTCGAGGTAGGACTTCGTGTACTTGGCCAGCACGGCTCGGCGTTCGCCGGAGGCACCCGCGACCTCGGGGAGCTCAGCGAGGCGCTTTCCGACCACGATGAAGAGGGCGCCGAAGGAGATCACGACCACGAACCAGACCGACAGCGCAGTGTGCGAGGCGGCACCACCGCCGAGGGAACGGAGCACGAACCCAGCGGCCACGCAGGCCAGTTCGATCACCGGCTCGGTCTTGAGCCAGGTCGTGTAGAGGACGTTGACGGCCACGTAGACCACGAGGACCACCCCGAGCTGCCAGGTGGCGCCGAGGAAGCCGAGGACGATGCCGCCGAGCAGGAGGACCGTTCCGACCGCCACGGCCAGGGGAACAGGGATCTCGCCCGAGGCGATGGGCCGGAAGCGCTTCTTCGGGTGGGCCCGGTCCACCTCGACGTCCCGGGCGTCATTCAGGAAGTAGATGCCCGAGGCCACCAGGCAGAAGGCTGCAAAGGCCACCAGGGTGGGCCGAAGCACTCCGTCGTGGAAGAGGTTTCCGGCCGCCACAGGGGCGATGAACACGAGGACGTTCTTGACCCATTGGCGGGGTCGCGCCTCTCGGACGAGGGCGCTGAGCAGCCCGAATCCCGTCGCCGGCCCGTTCCGAGGTGCCAGATCGACTGCGGCGTCCTCGGAGGGGAGGGGGGAGGGGTGCGGCACGGAGGCCAAATCTACCAGTCCCCCTTGGCTCGATTGGGCCTCCCCCTCGCTCGCGGGCCTATCATCGGAGCCGTGAAGCGCCCCTATCGAGTCGTCGTTGCCAAGCCCGGTCTGGATGGCCATGACCGAGGGGCCAAGGTCATCGCCCGCGCCCTGCGCGACGAGGGCTTCGAGGTCGTCTACACCGGCCTGCACCAGACCCCTGAGCAGGTCGTCCAGGCAGTCATCCAAGAAGACGCCGACGCCGTGGGCCTCTCGCTGCTCTCGGGTGCGCACCTCACGCTCGTGCCCCAGGTGATCGAGCTGCTCGCGGAGCAGGGTCGCTCCGACGTGCTCGTCATGGTCGGCGGCATCGTCCCCGACGCCGACATCCCCTCGCTGGAGGCCTCCGGCGTGGCACGCGTGTTCACGCCAGGTTCGCCGCTGCCCGAGATCGGCCGCTGGTTGGCCGAGGCCCTCGACAAGCGCGAGGAGAGCCTCGGCGTCTGAAGTCTTCATGCTTCACGGTGGCCTCCGTCGTGAAGCAAGGGCGTGGCAATCACGCGCCCGATAGCAATCTCTCGATCGAGCAAGGAAGGGAACAAGACAAGTGGATCTGTTCGAGTATCAGGGCAAGCAGTACTTCGCCCAGTTCGGAATCCCGGTGTCGCCGGGTGCAGAGGCGGACACCGTCGACGCAGCCGTCGCCGCTGCGGAGGAGATTGGCTACCCCGTGGTGGTCAAGGCTCAGGTGAAGGTCGGAGGCCGCGGCAAGGCCGGCGGCATCAAGCTGGCCGAGAACGCGGATGAGGTTCGCCTCCACGCCGGGAACATCCTCGGCATGGACATCAAGGGCCACGTGGTCAAGCGCTTGTGGATCGAGCTCTCCAGCGACATCGCCAAGGAGTACTACGCCTCCTTCACGTTGGACCGTCCCAACAAGGTGTACCTGGGCATGCTCTCGAAGGAGGGTGGTGTCGACATCGAAGAGGTGGCCGAGACCAACCCCGACGCCATCATCAAGCTCTCGATCGACCCCACGGTGGGTCTCGACCTGGCGACGGCGACCAAGTGGGTGGCCGACGCCAACCTCGACGAGGAGGCCCGTGAGCAGGCCGCCGCACTGCTGGTCAAGCTTTACGACTGCTATGTCGCCGGTGACTGCGACCTCGCCGAGATCAACCCGTTGATCCTCACCACCGACGGCATCGTGCGTGCGCTCGACGCCAAGGTGACCCTCGACGCCAACGCCGAGTTCCGTCACCCCGAGTGGGAGCAGTGGGCCGGCACGGACACCGAGGACCCCCGTGAGGCCATGGCCAAGGAGAAGGGCCTGAACTACATCGGCCTCGAGGGTTCCGTCGGCATCATCGCCAACGGTGCCGGTCTGGCCATGTCGACCCTGGATGTGGTCAATCAGGTCGGTGGCAAGGCTGCGAACTTCCTCGACATCGGTGGTGGCGCGAACGCTGACGTCATGACCGCCGCCCTCGAGGTCATCAACGCCGACCCCTCGGTCAAGGCGATCTTCGTGAACATCTTCGGTGGCATCACCCGTGTGGACGAAGTCGCCAAGGGCGTTATCGAGGCCCTCAAGCGCGTGGACCTCAAGAGCCCCATCGTGCTTCGTCTTGACGGAACCAACGCCGTCGAGGGTCGTGCGCTGCTCGCCGAGCACCTGAACGACCGTCTCATCGCCGAGCCCACCATGCTGGACGCCGCCCGTCGTGCGGTCGGTCTGGCCAACGCCTAGGAAGAAGGAACACAACCAATGAGCATCTTCGTTGACGAGAACACCAAGGTCATCGTCCAGGGCCTCACCGGTGGACAGGGCCGCTTCCATGGCGTGCGCAACCGCGACTACGGCACCAAGGTCGTTGGTGGCGTGAGCCCCAACAAGGCCGGCACCGACGTCGAGGGCATCCCCGTGTTCGCCAGCGTCAAGGACGCCGTGTCCGAGACCGGTGCGACCGCCTCCTTCGTGGTGGTTCCCCCCGCAGGGGCCAGCGCAGCGATCCTCGAGGCGGCCGAGGCCGGCATCGAGTTCATCGTGTGCATCACCGAGGGCATCCCCGCCCACGACGAGGCGCGCTGCTTCAACACCCTCAAGAAGGACTT
>CAWUMT010000185.1:0-3455 GCA_963923735.1 uncultured Acidimicrobiales bacterium | reverse complement strand
GTGGATGCCCGAGGGATACCTCGCGCTCAACGAGCACCTCCCCTCCATGCGCGCTGCCCTCGACGTCCGCGCCGAGCCGACCGTGCCGTGCAACAACGATCTGCTGGCTGGGAACTTCATCGACGACGGCACCAGGATCTGGCTGATCGATTACGAGTACTCCGGGAACAACGACGCCTGTTTCGAACTCGGGAACATCTGGTCCGAGAACCACCTCAGCCTCGAACAGCTCGATGAGCTCGTCGAGGCCTACTGGGGTCGGCCCCGTCCGGCGAAGGTGGCGAGGGCCCGACTGCTCGGCCTGATGAGCCAGTACGGCTGGACGCTGTGGGCCTCGATCCAGGATGCCACCAGCACCATCGATTTCGACTTCCGGACCTGGGGTCTCGAGAAGTTCGACCGGGCGGCGGCCACCTTCGGCTCCCCTGAGTTCGAGGGGCTGCTCGAGGCCGTCACGCGCACGGACTGAACGAGCAGCGCGAGACTCCCCCCATGGCAGCCACCCTCCCCACCAGAGCCGAGATCGTCATCATCGGCGGTGGCGTCATGGGCACGTCCACGGCGTACCACCTGGCCAAGCTGGGCAAGGCCGATGTGGTGCTCCTCGAACAGGGACAGCTCTCGTGTGGCACCACCTGGCACGCGGCCGGACTCGTCGGCCAGCTGCGTGCCACCGAGTCAGGGACGCGCTTGGTCCAGTACTCCGCCTCGCTCTATGAGTCGCTCGAGGAAGAGACCGGACTCGCCACAGGGTTCAAGCGCGTGGGCGGCGTCACCGTGGCACGCACCCCCGATCGAGTGGTCCAGCTCCAGCGGACCGCAGCTGCTGCGGAGGCCTACGACCTCGAGTGCGAATGGCTCGAACCAGAGGCGGCACGCGAGCGCTACCCGATCCTTGAGACCTCCGACCTCCTCGGTGCGCTCTGGCTCCCAGGTGACGGAACGGTCAACCCGGTCGACGTCACGCAATCGTTGGCCCGGGGAGCTCGGAACCAGGGCGTGGCGATCTTCGAGAAGACCCGGGTCCTCGACGTGACCACCCAAGGCGGGCGGGTGACCGGCGTGGTGACCGATCAGGGCACCATCGAAGCCGAGATCGTGGTGAACTGCGCCGGCCAGTGGGCCAAAGCCATCGGTGCGATGGCAGGGGTGGACGTTCCCTTGCACTCCGCCGAGCACTTCTACGTCGTCACCGAGCAGATCGACGGGGTCCATCGGATGTTGCCCATCCTGCGGGACCCCGATGGCTACACCTACTTCAAAGAAGAGGTCGGAGGCCTCGTGGTCGGCGGGTTCGAGCCGGTGGCCAAGCCCTGGGTGGCACCCGACCAGCTCCCCTACCCCTTCGAGTTCCAACTCCTCGAGGAGGACTGGGATCACTTCGGCATCCTGATGGAGTCTGCACTCCATCGGATCCCCGCCCTCAACCACACCGGGATCAAGAAGTTCTACAACGGCCCCGAATCCTTCACGCCGGACAACCAGTTCATCCTTGGCGAGGCGCCTGAGATCGCTGGGTTCTTCGTCGGCGCCGGGTTCAATTCCGTGGGGATCGCCTCGGGCGGAGGAGCCGGGCGCGCGCTGGCCGAGTGGATCGTCGAAGGCGAGCCCACGAGTGATCTGGTCGCCGTCGACATCCGACGCTTCGGCGGGTTCAACGCCAACAATGCCTGGCTCCGTGACCGTGTGGGCGAGGTCCTCGGCCTCCATTACGCCGTGCCGTGGCCCAATCGGGAGCTCGAGACTGCCCGCCCCTTCCGTCGCTCACCCCTCTATGAGGCCACCCAAGCTCGCGGCGCGCTGTTCGGCTCGAAGATGGGATGGGAGCGACCCAACGTCTTCGCGCCCCCGGGAGTCTCGCCTGAGTTGACCTATTCGTGGGACAAGCCGAGCTGGCTGGACTGGTCGGTCCGAGAGCAGCTCGCCACCCGCGAGGCGGTAGCGGTCTATGACCAGTCGAGCTTCGGCAAGCTGCGGATCCAAGGACCCGACTCCCTCGCCCTCTTGGAGCGCTGCTGCACGGCCTCGATGGACGTGCCCGAAGGCCAGGCGGTCTACACCGGTTTGTTGAACCGCCACGGTGGCTACGAAGCCGACGTCACCATCACCCGACTCAGTGAGTTCGAATGGCTGTTCGTGACGTCCGCCGCCTCACCGGTGCGCGACCGGGTCTGGTTGGAGCGTCATCGAGCCGACCACGAACGCGTCGAGATCCTCGACGTCTCGAATGCGTACGCCACGCTCGGTGTGATGGGCCCCAACGCCCGAGATCTCCTCGGCCGCCTCTGCGATGCCGATCTCTCCGATGAGCAGTTCGCCTTCTCGACGAGCCGAGAGATCAGCTTGGGCTACGCCACCGTGCGGGCCACGAGGATCACCTACGTCGGTGAGCTCGGCTACGAGCTCTACGTCCCGGTGGAGTTCGCGAGGAGCGTCGATGAGGACCTGCACCACGCCGGTGATGACCTCGGCCTCCTCGATGCGGGTTACTACACGATCAACTCGCTCCGCCTCGACAAGGGCTACCGGGCCTTCGGTGCCGAGCTGACCCCGGACTTCTCCCCCCTCGAGGCAGGGTTGATGTTCACCGCGAAGCTCGAATCCGGAGTCGACTTCATCGGTCGCGAGGCGATCGAGGCCCGCCGGGCGCTCGGCGCCAGTCGACGCCTCGGCTCCTTCGTCCTCGAGGACCCCTCCCTCATGCTCTGGGGCGGCGAACTGGTCTTAGGGCCCGAGGGAGCCTGCGGCCAGGTCACCTCTGCGGCGTGGTCCGCCACCCTGGGTGCCAGCGTGGGGCTGGCGTGGCTCTGGCACCGCGACGGTTCACCGATGGCGATCGCCGACGTCAACGAGGGCTCCTACGAGGTCCGGGTCCGGGATCGAGACGTCCCGGCGCGGTTCTCGACGAAGCCCCTCTACGACCCGTCGAACTCCAGGATCCGCTGAGCCTCGGCTGCGGTCATCTCGGTGCTCCCGGCTTTGATCGGCGTGCCAAGATGAGCCGGTGAGTACCTTCTCCCTCCTCAACCCCGCCACCGAAGCTGAGATCACGCAGGTTCCCCAGCTCAGCCTCGAGGACACCGACGCCGCCATCGAGCGTGCGGACCGCGCCCTGCCGGCGTGGAAGACCGTGTCTCCGGGTGATCGGGCACGACTGCTCCGCCGCTTCGCCGACCTCGTCGACGCCAACCTCGAGGAGCTCGCGCAGCTCGAGGTGGCCAATGCCGGCCACACCATCGGCAACGCCCGGTGGGAAGCGGGCAACGTCCGCGACGTCCTTGAGTTCTACGCTGGCGCACCTGAGCGGCACTCGGGTCTGCAGATCCCCGTACCCGGCGGCATGAACGTCACCTTCCACGAGCCACTCGGCGTCGTCGGCATCATCGTGCCATGGAACTTCCCCATGCCCATCGCCGGTTGGGGCTTCGCCCCCGCTCTGGCGGCCGGGAACTGCG
>CAWUMT010000184.1:0-3463 GCA_963923735.1 uncultured Acidimicrobiales bacterium | reverse complement strand
GACAGTCCCGACACGGTGGTCCATGCCGGCGCCGTTGCGGCCATGGCCGAGGCGTTCGACGCACATCCCGAGCAGGGGATCCTCGGCTGCACGCTGCTGACCTCGAGCGGTGAGGTCTATCCCTCGGTGCGCCGGTTCCCCAATCCCCTGGACGCCGCCGGCCACGCCCTCTTGAGTCAGGTCGCACCGAAGAACCGGTTCAGTGCCCGCTATCGATCTGCGGGCATCCGACCCGAAGGAGGGGTCGACTGGGTCTCGGGGGCGTTCTTCGGGATCCGCCGTCGCACCTTCGAGGACCTCGGCGGCTTCGACGAGTCGTACTTCATGTTCTGTGAGGACATGGACCTGTGCTGGCGAGCCCATGAGGGAGGCTGGGCCGTCGGTGTGGCTCCCACCGCAGTGGTGACCCATGCCGAAGGTGGGACACGAGGGTCCCATCCCTACCGGATGGTTCTTGCCCACCACCGCTCGGCCCTGCGCTTCGCCTCGGCGACCATGGCCGGGCCCCGCCGGCTGCTGCTGCCGCTGGCCGCCCTGGTCCTTGGGATCCGCCTGATGACATCATTCGCCCGGGTGGCAGTCGGCCGACGATGACCAAATCTATAAATTTGACTGAATAGGTCAACAATTGCTGAACTAGGGGTGGCCCTGCGAGGGCCCCCGATTCGAGAGGTGAACAGATGAGCGAGCAGCAGGGGTTCGAGACCCGTCAGATCCACGCCGGCCAGGAGCCCGACCCCACCACGGGATCGCGTGCCGTGCCGATCTACCAGACCACGAGCTACGCGTTCCGAGACACGGCGCACGCCGCTGCGCTGTTCGGTCTGGCGGAGCCCGGCAACATCTACACGCGCATCATGAACCCCACCCAGGGAGTCTTTGAGGAGCGCATCAACTCGCTCGAAGGCGGTGTCGGTGCACTCGCGCTCAGCTCGGGCCAGGCCGCCGAGACGCTGGCCATCTTGAACCTCGCCGAGGCCGGTGACCACATCGTGGCCAGCCCCTCGCTCTACGGCGGTACCTACAACCTGTTCCACTACACCCTCCCCAAGCTCGGGATCACCGTCGAGTTCGTGGAGAACCCTGACAACCTCGAGGAGTGGGCGGCGAAGGTCAAGCCGAACACCCGTGCCTTCTATGGCGAGACCATCGGCAACCCGCGTGGTGACGTGTTGGACATCGCCGGAATCTCGGGTGTGGCTCACGCGCACAACGTCCCGCTGATCGTCGACTCGACGCTGGCCACGCCGTATCTGGCCAACCCGCTGGCCCACGGTGCCGACATCGTCGTGCACTCGGCGACCAAGTTCATCGGCGGTCACGGGACCGCGATCGGCGGCATCATCGTCGACGGCGGCACCTTCGACTTCGGTGCCTCGGGTCGTCACGCCATGTTCACCGAGCCCGACCCGAGCTACCACGGTCTCAAGATGTGGGAGGCCCTCGGTCCCGGCGCCTACGTGACCAAGGCCCGTATCCAGGGTCTGCGCGACATGGGTGCGGCCATCAGCCCCTTCAACGCCTTCCTGCTCCTCCAGGGCGTCGAGACACTCAGCCTGCGCATGGAGCGCCACGTGGAGAACGCCACCGCCGTGGCGAAGTTCCTCGAGGCGCACGGCCAAGTCGAGTGGGTCAACTACCCGGGCCTCGCCTCGTCGCCCTGGCACGAGCGCGCCAAGGTGATCCTTCCCCGTGGTGGCGGCGCGGTGCTGTCCTTCGGGATCAAGGGCGGAGGAGAAGCCGGGTCGAAGTTCATCGACGCCCTCGAGCTGCACAGCCACCTCGCCAACGTGGGTGACGTCCGCAGCCTGGCGATCCACCCGGCGACCACGACCCACTCCCAGCTGACGGCTGAGGAGCAGGTCACCACCGGCGTGACGCCTGAGATGGTGCGTCTCTCGGTGGGCATCGAGTCGATCGCCGACATCCTCGAGGACCTCGAGCGCGGCTTCGCTGCGGCGAAGGGCTGAGTCACCGACGATGCCCTCCTCCCTTCCGCCAGCCACCGGTGCGTGGTGTGAGGGGGACCCTCTGGGCGAACGGACCATCGCCACGCTCTTCACCGAGGAGCCGCTCCGCCTTGAGGCGGGCGGTCTCCTCGGCGGGGCGGACGCGCCCATCCAGATCGCCTATGAGACGTGGGGGGCCCGTTCGGAACGCGGCGACAACGTGGTGCTTCTCGAGCATGCCCTGACCGGGACCAGCCACGCGGCCAGCCATCCCGGGCACCCCGGGTCGGAGCCCGGGTGGTGGGAGGGCCTCATCGGGCCGGGCCGACCCATCGACACCGAGAAGTTCTTCGTCATCGCCACCAACGTGCTCGGTGGTTGTCAGGGCACGACGGGCCCGGCATCTGCGGCCCCCGACGGACGCCCCTTTGGGAGTCGCTTCCCAACGCTGACGATCCGCGATCAGGTCACCGCCGAGATCGCGCTGCTCGATTCGCTGGGCATCGGATCGCTTCACGGCGTCCTCGGGGGCTCCATGGGCGGGATGCGTGCCCTTGAGTGGGCACTGCTGGCTCCCGAGCGGGTGGAGCGCCTCGTGCTCATGGCGTGTGGCCCGGCAGCCACGGCCGAGCAGATCGCGCTCTGCCACATCCAATCGGCGGCAATCCGCGCCGATGCCGGCTTCCGTGGCGGGGACTACTACGACGCCGCTCCGGGCGAGGGACCCTGGCGGGGCCTCGCCGTGGCTCGCCAGCTCGGCCAGGTCACCTATCGCTCGCGTGAGGAGTTCCGTGAGCGCTTCGGCCGGGACCACCAGGGGCAAGAGAACCCGCTCGAGGGCGGTCGCTTCGCCATCGAGAGCTACCTCGAGCACCAGGGCGACAAGTTGGTCGACCGATTCGATGCCAACTCCTACCTGGTGCTCTCGCGGGCCATGGACCTCCATGACGTGGGTCGAGGCCGGGGCGGGATCCCCGAGGCACTGCGCAGCGTGCGAGCCCCTTCGACGGTCATCGGGTTCGATTCAGACCGGCTCTATCACCCCGATGAGCAGATGGCGCTGGCCGAGTTCCTTCCTCCCGCCGCTCCGCTGGCCCTGCTCTCCTCGGAGTTCGGCCATGACGCCTTCCTCCTCGAGCTCCACCAGCTGGCCCCGCTGGTGGCCGCTGCCCTGGCCTGAGCGCTCGTCGCCGACTGCGCCGATCGGGCTACAGGTGCCTCGGCCGGTAGGGTGAGGGGCTCATGAGTCTCCTCTCCAAGGTCCTGCGTGCCGGCGAAGGCAAGAAGGTTCGTCGACTGGCCGAACTGGTCCCCTCGGTCAACGAGCTCGAGCCCGCCATGGAGGCGCTCTCCGATGAGGCGCTGGCGGCCAAGACGGTGGAGTTCCGTGCCCGCCTCGCCGACGGTGAGACCCTTGACGACCTGTTGATCGAGGCCTATGCCGTGGTCCGCGAAGCGGCCTGGCGCGTGCTCGGGCAGCGTCACTTCGACGTCCAGCTCATGGGTGGTATGGC
>CAWUMT010000183.1:0-3468 GCA_963923735.1 uncultured Acidimicrobiales bacterium | reverse complement strand
CCTGCGACCCCTGGACGGCTTGGGACCTGCGTGGCGGCATGGTGCCTGGGTGCCGCCGTGGCGGCCTTGGCCGGAACCTTCGTCTTCCCTCGGCACAACGCCCGGCGAGCTTCGATGGCACTGGCCGATTGGTTCACTGCTGCCGCGGCCTATGCCGAGGCACTCGGCGCCGGAGCTGGCGTCACTTCCGCCCATGAAGGGCTGGTCACCGCTGCGTTGCGGCTCGATTCGGCAATGGGCGCGGTCGGCAACCGTCCGACCTGGGACACTCGCCGGACCCGACTCCTTGCAGAGATGATGAGCGAAGCGATGGCGGCCACCTCAACTCTTGCTCCTGATGCGTCCTCCAGGGAGCGGCCCGCCCTCGATGCTGAGCTCGGCGCAGCGACAGCCACTTCGCTGCGGTGGTGTGCGGCAGCGCTTGAAGACCCGAGCGCTTCACGGGACGGACTCGTCTCCCTCGTCGAACTCCGCAGCCGAGACCTTGCCGCAACCGTCAAGGGGCTTGAGGGCGACTCCTCGGCTTCCGCGGCCGATCGGATCGCTGCGGTCGAAGCTCACCACGCGCTTCGGGCGTTGTCTGTCGAAGCCCTGGCGCTGCGTCATCGGACCGAGCACCTGATCGGCGACAAGGTTCTCTCGGACGAGTTGGGCTTCCCGGCCGTTCGCTCAGAGCCCGAATTGCTGATCGCCACGGTTTCGCTCCGGTCCCTATGGCTCCGTCACGGCATCCAGGCCGCCGTGGGAATGACCTCTGCGGTACTCATCGCTCGCCTGATGGGCGTCGACCACGCCTTCTGGGTGGCCATGACCACCCTCGGCCTCCTCAATGCCTCCTACAGCCCTTCGACCTCGCGTCGTGGCGCCCTTCTGGCGGGAGGCGGCACGGTGATCGGAGCAGGGGTGGGTGGGGTCCTGCTGGCCTTCCACCCCTCGCTCGCGCTCATTGGCCTCTTCACGGCCCTCGCCGCCTACGTCATGCTTCAGATGGCCTCGTTGGCCTCCATGGGTGCCCAGGCGGCCTTCACCGCGTTCGCGCTGCTCAACACCACCTTCCTCGGCTGGCCCACCCGGAGCCACGTCGTGGGTTTTCGACTCCTCGACGTCGCCATGGGCCTCGTGATCGGGCTCGGTGTGATGACGCTGGTCTTCCCCGGTGGGGCGCTAACCATCGTGACCAGCTGCACGTCCGCTCTGAAGACCCGCCTTGCGACGCTCAGAGACGCCACGCAGGCTGTCGTCGCAGGATCTGGAGCCAACGGCTCCGCCGCCTCGGCCCAGGGTGACGTTGCCGATGAGCTCGCCCGTCTGGGCAGTGCCCTGCGCGTCCTCAGCAGTGGTGAACTGGCCCCCAAGCGCCTGGCAGGCCTCCGTGCGGAGCGCCAGGCTGGCGAGGCTGCCCTGCTGGCGTCTGCGTTGGCACTCTCGTTGTGTGAGCCACCTGCGCCGCCGAGCAGCCTGCCCCCGCTTCGTGACGCACTGGCTGCGACCGAGGGATCTCTGGTGGGAGCGGTCGAGCAGGCCTTGGAGTCAGATCCCAGCCTCCTCGTCTCGCATGCCCCTCAGGCCGTGCGCGCCCTGTGGGCCGCCACCTGGCTCGACTCGATGGGCGCAGCCCCGTCACCAGCCACCTGACCCCAAGTCCTGACCCCGAGAGTTCTCGAGGCGTCGGTAATCAGGAAGGCACTTGGGCGTAGAAGATCGTGGAGGCCTGGTTCATTTGGTACTGGGCGAGCTCTGCCCCCATGGCTCCGAGCCCGATCGAGATCTTCTGGCCAGCCAATTCAGACCACGTCGGGATGTAGCCGCCGTTGTTCTGATCGTGCCAATAGGTGTGGTCATTGTTCAGACAGCTCTTGAGATCCACGGTGAATCGGTAGAGATGCGCTGAATTGGCGGCGTCGGGAGCGTCATCGACCGTGGAGCTGTCAGCCAGGGACCATGAGTAGAGATAGTTCTTGGGTCCGTTGGCTGGCTGGTTGTGGTCACCGGCTGCGATCGTGTTGGTGAGGTTCGACGACAGGTTCGAGTAGTACCCGCCACAAAACGCCGGAGAGTAGGACGAGGCATTCCCAATCGAGACACCGAAGTGGAGGCCCGCCTGATCCATGAAGCCGTTCACGCCGGTCTCCCCGGGAACGACGAGTCGCTGGGGCCGATAGAACTCAATGGTCAAGAGTCCATCTGATCCGAGCTGGGCCACGTAACTGTCGGCAGTCGAGGGATCAAGCGTGACCCCGTTGACCGTCTTGATGCCCGGCACGGTGGCGTAATAGGGGCTCAGCGAGATCGGCATGGTGCGAAGTTCGCCGTTCACGATGTGAACCTGAAGCTCGTAGACGTCGCCGGGCAGGAACGAGGTGAACCCTGCTCCCGAAGTCGCCTCCGAGTAGAAGCCGGCGTACCAGATCTCCTTGAGACCGCCGTCGCTACGACACAGAAGGCTCAGGGCATTCTTCGCCTTCCCCGCGTTGGCGGGATCCGACGTCCATGAGTCTGGGAGATAGCCGTAGTTTCCACTCACGGCCGCCTGAGGACAGGTCGCTCCCATCCCCTCCCAGCGGTAGCCGCCCACAGAAGACCACAGCGAACCGGATCCGTCTCCCGATCCTCCGGCGTAGCCCATCTGGACGAACTTCGCGGTTGGGGAATCCGCCCCGCAGTAGGTCAAGGCCCCACAGTCCACTCGGGCCCAGTCGATCGAGTCGGACGAACCCGCACCAACTGCAGAAAGCAGCGTCGACTGGTCATAGGCGACAGAGGTTCCCGCCTGGTCACCAAGCTTTGCGGAGACATCGGATGCCGTCAGGGAGCCGTTGAGCTCCACATTGTCGGTCTGGGCGCCACCAACGGCTCCGTCGAGTCCCTGGTACCGAGTGGATCCGTACTGCAGATGGATGCTCGTGACTGGATTGAGTAGCGCCGATGCTGAGGTGGACGACTTGGTGTCCACTGAGTCGAGCGAGGCGTTGCCGTTGTCGTCGACGTCGAGTGCGTTGGGGATGCCGTCAGAATCCTGATCGGCGCCGGGCTCGGTGTTCACGTCCACGGTGGTCCCTCCCCCGCCCTGGAGCGCCGGTCGACGAGGTGCCTTCAAGTTGGCGTTGACCATTCCCGTCAGGGCGCTGATCTCAGTCTTGGTCACCTTCGGCGGGGACTTCGCAGTGAGACCGTACTTCTTGGCTGCGGCGGGAAGGCTGCGGTCCTGGTCATTCTTGGGATTGAAGAAAGCTGCGGGCGCCTGGAAGTACCAGCAGTTCGCAGCCCCAGCGGTCGTGCACTTCGCTCGAGAAGCGACCGCCCCGATCGGGTGCGAGTCCGCTGCAGACTTGTACGCCAAGATGCCAAGATCGAGCGTGCCTGAAGAGGGGACCTGCCCGGAGAACTGCATGTGGGCCGCGCCACGAGTTGCAGAGATCGCGTCGGTGGCCAACGTCACCGGCCCGATGTAACGGTCATTCGAGGAGA
>CAWUMT010000182.1:0-3475 GCA_963923735.1 uncultured Acidimicrobiales bacterium | reverse complement strand
CGCTCGACTACGGCTTCATCGACGCCGTGATCGATCGCTCGACGGCCAAGGTCGGCGGCAACTAGGTGACAACCGACGCCTCGGCAGCCGCCGAGGCCCCGAAGCGCCCTGAGCGACCCAAGGTCACTCGCGTCGTCTCCGCTCGGGTCTCCATCTCGGCGCGCCTCTCGGACATCTGGCACTCACGAGAGCTGCTGGCCAAGCTCGTCGCCACAGAGATCAAGGTCAAGTACAAGAACTCTGCCCTCGGGCTCGCCTGGTCCATGGTGGCTCCTGCGATCACCCTGTTCATCTACTGGGTCATCTTCGGTCAGGTCCTCAAGAACTCGATTCCCCACTTCGTCATCTACCTCTTCAGCGGCATGGTGATGTGGAACTTCTTCTCGACCTCGCTCCAGAGTGCGACCGGCGTCATCGTGGAACGAGCGGGGATCGTAAAGAAGGTCTCTTTCCCGAGGGAGATCCTCGTGCTCGCGTCCGTGGGCACTGCCGCGGTCTACCTCTTCTTCCAGGCCATCGTGCTGGTCCTGTTCATGGTGGGACTCCAGGTGACCCCGGACTGGAACCTCCTGCCGCTCCTGGTGCTCGCACTGGCTGCGGAAGCCTGCATGGCAGCGGCGCTGGGCCTGATCCTCTCTGCCACCAACGTCTACCTCCGCGACACGAGGCACCTCATCGACATCGCGCTGCAGGTCTGGTTCTTCATGTGCCCGATCGTCTACTCGTTCTGGATGGAGATCCGTCCGAAGCTCGCCCCCCACGGATTGACCTTCCTCTATCTCCTCAACCCGATGACGCCGATCATCCTGACCTCCCAGCGGGTGATCTACGCCCACCCCACGGTCACGGAGGGCACCAACCAGGTCCAGATCCTCCCCACCTGGGGATGGACCACCTATGCGTGGATGGACGCCGCACTCCTCGGCGCAGGCCTGGTGCTCATCTGGGTGGCGCTGGTGCTGTTCCGGCGCCTTGAAGGCAACTTCGCGGAGGAGCTCTGATGAGCGAGGTCGCCGTCAGCGTCGAAGGGGTCTCCAAGCGCTTCAGGCTCTACCACGAGCGATCGAAGTCGCTCAAGGAGCGGATCGTCAAGGCCGGGCGCCACGACCACGAAGACCTCTGGGCGCTCAAAGACGTGTCCTTCGAGGTCAAGGAAGGCGAGACCATCGGGATCCTCGGCCACAACGGCTCGGGCAAGTCCACGCTGCTCAAGTGCATCACCGGGGTGCTCAGCCCCACCAGCGGTCAGGTGGTGGCGCGGGGCAAGATGGCGGCGCTCCTCGAACTCGGGGCCGGCTTCCAGCCTGAACTCTCGGGGCGCGACAACGTCTATCTCAACGGGGCGATGATGGGCCTCAAGAAGCGCGAGATCGACCGGATCTTCGATGACATCGTCGAGTTCTCCGAGCTCGAGCCCTTCATCGACAACCAGGTCAAGTTCTACTCCTCGGGCATGTACGTCCGACTCGGTTTCGCCGTGGCGGTCAACGTGGATCCTGACATCCTGGTGGTTGACGAGGTCCTCGCAGTGGGCGACGAGCGATTCCAGCGCAAGTGCCTGAATCGCATCAGGAACTTCCAAGATGAAGGTCGGACGATCCTGGTGGTCACCCACAATGCGGAGCAGATCAAGAAGATCTGCGACCGGGCCGTGGTGTTGAGCCACGGCGACCTGATCGGCCAAGGTGAGCCGGCCGACGCTGTTCGGGTGTTCCGCGAATCAATGCTGCAAGAGTCCGTGCAGCATGACCACCCCGAACTGGTCGGTAACGCCCGGTTGATCCACATCGACGAGGTCCGCATCGATCATCCGGGCTCGGCGACCAATGCCGCGCTCCAGTGGGGCGACCCGGTGAGCATCTCGGTGGACTACACCTCGCTCGGTCGGGTCAACGACGTCATCTTCGACCTCGAGATCCATCATCCAGAGGGCACGATGCTGCTCTGCGTCGATTCCTACGACTGCGGGATGGTCTACGACATCGACGAGGGGGCAGGAAGTGTCTCCTTCGAGTTCCCTGCGTGGCCGCTGGGTGACGGAGCGATGCGAGTTAGCGCAGGGATCAAGTCGCGTTTCGAGACCGAGATCTACGACTGGCGCGAGAACGTCGCGGAGATCGAGGCCATCAGCCAGAACCGCCGTGCGGCCGCCTTGATCGTCAAGGCGGAGGGGTCCTCCACAGGCTCGGCGAACCCGCGGCTTCGCTGAGCGGTTCTCGTTCAGCTGGGGTCGGTGGCGCTCTGCGCGACGACCTCGTCGAGTGAGGCGAAGCCGGACAGCTTCGAGAGGCGGCCCAACTTCGCACAACTGACTCCTCGATCGGCGGCACGCAGGAGGCGCAAGTCGCCGCGACTGTTGCCGTATGCCCAGAGATAGGGCATCTGATCGGAGGAGCCGAGGAGGCCCTCGGAGCGCATCCAGGTGGTCACCCGGGAGAACTTCTCAGCGCCGCGGCAGTTGCGACCCTCATAGCGGCCAGTCAGATTCCCCTCGGCGTCCACGGCCATCCGGGTGGCGACCACGCCGTCGGCCCCGACCAGCTCACCGACCCGGGTCACGTAGAGCTCGGGGGAGGCGGAGACGAGGACGACCTTGTGGCCCTTGGCTCGGTGCCAATCGAGGCGAGCCTTAGTGTCGGTCCGCAGCTTGGTCGCCACATGGTGCTCGGCAAAGTCGATCGAGGCGGTGCGGACCTTCTCGAGCGGTGTTCCCTTGAGCACCTCCTCGAAGAGGTCCTGTTTGACCTCGTCGGCGGTGGAGCCACCCTTGACGGCGGCCAGGGCCAAACGCGGGGCCATCTTTACGGAAGCTTCGCTGGCGGCTCGCAGGCCCCCGGTGGCCCGAAGCCACCGGAAGACCGAGCCTCCGTCGGTGAGGGTCCCATCGAGGTCGAAGGCGGCCACGACGACCTCGGAGCGTCCTAGTGGAGAGGGGGTCATGAGGGAGCAGTCTCGCAGGTGAGCCCTGCGATCTGGACCAAATTCTCTAGCAAATTCATTAATCCGACTGATTAAGTTGCAATTGCCCGGAGCGCTCGGTAGGGTCAGGGCTCATCACGGGTCGCCAGGCAGGCTGTCGGCCCTCGCAGGAGGAACACATCCCATGGCCATTCGACTCGGCGACATCGCTCCCGACTTCACCGCCGAGACCACAGACGGTCCGGTCAGCTTCCACGAGTACCTCGGTGACTCCTGGGGCATCCTGTTCTCGCACCCGCGGGACTTCACCCCGGTGTGCACCACTGAGCTCGGCGCCTTCTCGGCCCGCAAGGCCGACTTCGACAAGCGCAACACCAAGTTGCTGGGCCTCTCGGTGGACTCACTCGAGTCCCACAACGGCTGGAAGGGTGACATCGAGGAGACCCAGGGCGCCGCGCTGGCCTTCCCGCTGATCGCGGACGAGGACCGTCATGTCTCCGAGCTCTACGACATGATCCACCCCAACGAGCTCGAGACCCTCACGGTCCGCTCTGTC
>CAWUMT010000181.1:0-3485 GCA_963923735.1 uncultured Acidimicrobiales bacterium | reverse complement strand
TCGACTCGATGGACATCGAGCGCGAGCGGGGCATCACCATCAAGGCCCAGAACGTCCGGGTCCCCTTCGAGGGCCACTGGCTCCACCTCATCGACACACCGGGTCACGTGGACTTCGGCTATGAGGTCAGCCGCTCGCTCGCCGCGTGCGAGGGAGCGGTCCTCCTCGTCGACGCCTCCCAGGGCATTCAGGCCCAGACCCTGGCGAATTGCTACCAAGCGCTCGAGAACGACCTCGAGATCATCGCCGTGCTCAACAAGATCGACCTTCCTGCCGCGGATCCCGAGCGCTGCGCCGCCGAGATCGAGTCGGTGCTCGGTCTGCCCGCCAATGAGATCCTGACGATCTCGGCAAAGACTGGCGAAGGCGTGCCTGAGCTGCTGCGTGCAGTGATCGAGCGCGTGCCCGCCCCTGCCGGTGATGCCGACGCGCCGCTTCGAGGACTGATCTTCGACTCGGCCTTCGATCAGTACCGCGGGGTGGTCTCTTCGATCCGGATCGTTGAGGGCACTTTGCGCTCGAGTGCGCGCCTCAAGTTCATGCAAGCGGGAGCAGTCCACGACATCGAAGAGATCGGGGCCCGCACGCCGGTCATGGTGCCGGTCACCGAGCTCGGCCCCGGCGAAGTCGGCTACCTGATCGCAGGGATCAAGGACGTCGGCGAGGCCCGCTCGGGTGAGACGGTGACCGAGTCCAACCGTTCTGCCGCCGAACCGCTCGAGGGCTATCAGGACCCCAAGCCCATGATCTTCTGCGGGCTCTATCCCATCGACGGCGACGACCTGCCCGATCTTCGTGACGCGCTCGAGAAGCTCAAGCTCAACGACTCCTCGGTCACCTTCGAGCCTGAGAGCTCCCACGCGCTGGGCTTCGGCTTCCGCTGTGGCTTCCTTGGCCTGCTTCACATGGAGATCGTCAAGGAGCGCTTGGAGCGCGAGTTCAACCTCTCGCTCATCGCCACCGCACCCTCGGTGGTCTACCGGGCGTTCCTGGCTGATGGCACCCAGAAGATCGTGGACAACCCGACGGACCTTCCCGATGCGTCGAAGATCGACCACATCGATGAGCCCATGCTGTCGATCACGATCATCTCGCCTTCGGAGTACACGGGCACGATCATGGAGCTCTGCCAGGCCAAGCGGGCTGAGATGACCAAGATGGAGTACCTCTCACCCGAGCGCGTGGAGCTCGAGTACTCGATTCCCCTGGCCGAGGTCGTCATGGACTTCTTTGACTCGCTCAAGTCGCGCACCAAGGGCTACGCCAGCCTCGATTACGAGCCGACCGAGTACCAGACCTCGAACCTGGTGCGCGTGGACATCCTGATCAACCACGCACCTGTCGATGCCTTCTCGACCATCGTGCACCGCTCGAATGCCGACTCCTACGGCCGCCGGATGGCCGAGCGGCTCAAGGAGCTGATCCCGACCCAGATGTTCGAGGTCCCCATCCAGGCGGCCATCGGAGGGCGGGTCATCGCCCGAGAGACGGTGCGGGCTCGCCGCAAGGACGTGCTGGCCAAGTGCTACGGCGGTGACATCACCCGAAAGCGCAAGCTGCTCGAGAAGCAGAAAGAGGGCAAGAAGCGCATGAAGAGCCTGGGCCGGGTCGAGGTCCCTCAAGAGGCCTTCGTCGCTGCGCTCAAGCTCGGGGACTGATCCCTTCTTCACTCGTGGCCCCTTGGGGGTTGGCACTCGGTAGTATCGAGTGCCAGAGATCATGAGCGACGCACACGAGCACCGAGGGAGCGAAGAGCTCGACCCCCGCAAGGCGGCCATCTTGGAGGCCGTCGTGTCCGGCTACATCTCGACGGCCCAGCCCGTCGGCTCCTCGGCCATCGTCAAGGCGGGGGAGATCGGCGTCTCCTCGGCCACGGTGCGCTCCGAGCTCGTCGCCCTGGAGCGAGAGGGCTATCTCATGCAGCCCCACACCTCGGCGGGACGGATCCCGACCGACAAGGGCTACCGCTTCTTCGTCGACCACCTGACCTCGCCGGGGATCCTCGGTCCCCAGCAGCGCCAGGAGGTCACCTCGTTCTTCGACCACGTCCAAGGCGGCCTCGAAGACGTCCTCGAGTCCGCCTCGTCGTTGCTCTCGGACCTGACGAGCTACACCGCGGTGGTGGTGAGCCCCAGCCACGAGGCCGCCTCGATCCGCTCGGTCCAGATCGTCGGTCTCGGTGCGCGTCGTGGCCTCGTGGTCGCCGTGCTCTCCGACGGCGGCGTCGAGAACCGCTCGATCGAGCTGCCCGAGTCGGTCGATGACGCCGCACTCGCAGCGGCCACCGCGCACCTGCAGACCTCATTGATGGGCTCGACGATCGGTGCGCTGGCCACGGTGAGCCCGACCGGCAACGCCGCCACCGACGAGCTCTGCGCTCTGGCCACCCAGGTGTTGGGCTCGACAACCTCGATCGAGCACGAGCACGTCTTCGTCGGGGGCTCTTCTCGCCTCGCCGGTGCCTTCGACGCCATCGAGACGGTGCGCGGGGTGCTCTCGATCCTCGAACAGCAGCTCGTGGTCGTCTCGTTGTTGCGTGACGTGATGGAGTCAGGTCTCTCGGTGGCCATCGGCTCGGAGCACGGCTATGAGCCGCTGGCCTCCTGTGCGGTGGTCGTCGCTCCCGTCGAGATCAACGGACGCCAGGCTGGCGCAGTCGGAATCCTGGGTCCCACCCGCATGGACTACCCCGGTGCGATGGCCGCCGCAGAGGTCGTCTCCACCGAGCTGTCCGAGCGCATCGGAACCGAAGCCTCCGATGGCTGAGCTCGGCGACCTCTACGAGCTGCTCGGCGTCGCTCGGGACGCCAGTGCCGAGGAGATCAAGCGGGCCTATCGCAGGCTCGCTCGGGAGCTCCATCCCGACACGAACCCGGACCCCGCTGCCGAAGAGCAGTTCAAGAAGGTCTCGGTGGCCTATGAGATCCTCTCGGACCCCGAGCGTCGCCTGTCTTACGACACCTATGGCGACCCACGCGGCCCCCAGATGGGCGGCATGGGCAACATGGGCGGGTTCGAAGGCGGCTTCGGTGACCTCTTCGACATGTTCTTCTCGCAGATGGGCAACCAGCAGGGCCATCGACGAGGCCCCGCAGAAGGTCCTGATCTCGAGACCACCCTGCGGCTGGATCTCACCGAGGCGGCCTTCGGCGCCGAGCGCGAGCTCTCCCTGCGCCTCGCTGTGCCGTGTGAGGACTGTGCCAGCACCGGTGCGGCCCCGGGCTCGACGCCACAGATTTGCGGTGACTGCCAGGGCACCGGCGAGGTGCGTCGGGTCCGCCAGTCGATCCTCGGCCAGATGGTCACCTCCTCGCCCTGCGGGCGCTGCAGCGGCTTCGGCCAGGTGATCACCGATCCGTGTCCGAGCTGTCGCGGCGAGGGCCGAGTCACCCAGGAACGCACGCTCACCGTCGAGGTGCCCCAGGGCGTCGAGTCGGGCACCACGCTGCGACTGGCTGGTCGTGGTGCGGCGGGTCCCCGTGGCG
>CAWUMT010000180.1:0-3494 GCA_963923735.1 uncultured Acidimicrobiales bacterium | reverse complement strand
GCTCGTCATCCTGGCCGGTGGCACCTTCTCCCCGGGGATCGACGCTGCCTGGGCATTGGGCGAGGATCCCGAGCTCGCGGCGGCACTCACACGCTTCGCCGCCGAGCCCACTCGGCGCGTACTCCTCCTCGAGGCGTCACCGACCACGGCGGCACGGCGGTCGTCGGATCTCGCCTCGATGGGCCTCGAGGTCGGGACCCGGGCCACCCTGCGCTGCACCACCGCGTCAGGCGCCGAGGACGTGGTCGTCCTGGCCGAGGAGGACCCGACGCCCATCAAGGTCGCCGATGATGCGGCTTGGCAACGCGACCTCGATCTCGCCGTCGACGAGTCAGCCGCTCGACGGGCTGCGGCGTCTCGTGCTCTCTACCGCCGCCTCAGTGGGCTGCTCTGGATCCCACCGGTGCTCGCACTGGTGGTGGCGGTGCTCACCGACTTCTCCTGGGTCGGCACGCGCCTCGAGCGGATGGGCCATCGTCGACGGTTCTTCCAAGAGGTCGCCGACGCCACTTGGGCCCAGCGGATCCTTGTCATGCTCCTTGCCGTGGTGGTGGTCGAGCTGATCGTCTTCGCTCTGGCGACCTGGTTGGCGCGACGATCCTTCGACCGCCACGCACACTCCGACGAATCCTCGACGGCAGAATCCATTGAGCAGACCGTGCTGGACCGAGCGCGAACCGAGCGCAGTCGGGGGGCTCGGGGTGTGATCATCGGCAACGCGACCTCGCTCGGGCTCTCCCCCATCGACGTCGGCTTCGTTGCGCTCTGCCAACGGACCGGAGCGGTCCTTGAGGAACACGAGGGTCGCTTCGGTCTCCCCCCGATCTTCGCTGCCGAGCAACCCAACGTCTCGGTCATCCTCGAGACGGGCGCTGAGCTCCACGTGGCCCTCATGGCGGGTTCCCACATCGATCGGGACCAGATGCGTCGGTTCGAGCGCCTTGCCCTCGGCGATCCCCGTTCAGAGCTTCCCGGCGAACGCGCCGAGGCCCAGGTGGTGGCGGACTGGCCCCACGGGGCATCCTGGCCCCCGCCGGTCAACCTTGCCGAAGAGCGCCGTCGTCGTCGTCAGGTCCGACGGCTGGCGGGCTCGCTGCTGTTCGCCACGGGCCTCCTCGACCTCTTGGTTGCGGTGATCCCTCCGCTGCGCTGGAAGCTCAAGGCGGTCCTGAGCATCCTGCCCCTCGGGGTCTCTCAGACCGCCGCGGCGGTCATGGCCATCGTGGGCATCTGTCTGGTGATGCTGGCCCGCGGCATCTACCGAGGCCAACGCCGAGCCTGGCGGATCGCCGTGGTCCTGCTCGGGCTTTCGGTGGTCCTTCACCTCGTCCATGCCCTGAACCTCATCCCGCTGCTCATCTCTGCGGGTGTCCTCGCCCTACTGCTCGTCAAGCACCGGGACTTCGGGGCTGCCACCGATCGCGGTTCACTGGCCAAGGCTGCTCCTGCGCTGATCACCGTGGTGGTCCTGGCCATCCTCGCCGGGTTCTTCGGCACCGAGCTCTCCCAGCGTCACAAGGGCACCCTTCCCGCCTGGCCCACCGTGCTCTTCGGAGTGGCGGAGCGACTCATCGGCTTCACCACCGTGACCTTGCCCGATCGAGTTGACGACTTCTTGTATCCCTCGATGCTGGTGGTGGGGATCTCGGTGCTCATCACCGTCCTCTACCTGCTGACACGCCCTGCGGTCGACCGGCGCCTCTCAGGGGCCACCAGCCCTGAGTTGCGCCGACTCTCCGAACGACGGGCCCGCGACCTCGTCACCCGCTACGGACGGGGCACGCTCGACTACTTCGCACTGCGTGACGATAAGCAGTTCTTCTTCTCCGGAGACACGCTCATCGCCTACGCCGTCTTCGGTGGCGTGGCCCTCGTCGCCCCTGACCCAATCGGACCCGAGGCCGAGCGCACCCAGGCCTGGGCGGCCTTCCGGGCCCACTGTGACGCCCAGGCCTGGACTATCGGGGTGATCGGGGCAGGCCTCGAGTGGCTGCCGATCTATCAGGCCTCGAACATGCGCTACCTCTACATTGGCGACGAGGCCGTGGTCGACATCCAGAACTTCTCCCTCGAGGGCGGCAAGATGAAGGGGCTCCGCCAGGCCTGCACCCGTCTCGAGCGCAAGGGCTACACCGTCGAGTTCCTCGATCCCGCCGCAATCGATGCGTCACGGGTCCGTGCGCTCGTCGAGCTGATGGGCCTCAACCGACGCGGCGAGGGTGAGCGAGGGTTCTCCATGCAGCTCGGCCGGCTCTTCGACCCCAAGGACGAGGGCCTGCTGCTCTGTGTGGTGAGCGATGAGCACGGCGAGCCCGCAGCGATGTGCCAGTTCGTCCCCTCCACCGCCATCGGCGGCTGGAGTCTGGACCTGATGCGCCGAGACCCCGGCGAGCACCCCAACGGCCTGCTCGACTACGCGCTCTGCTCCACCATCGCCCGGCTCAAGGAGCAGGGGGCCACCGGGCTCTCCCTCAACTTCTCCGCCTTCCGCTCTACCCTCGACGGCGAACGCGGGGACTCGATCTCCCAGCGGGCCCAGCGCTGGGGCCTGCGTCGGCTCTCGACGATCATGCCCATCGAGACGCTGTGGAAGTTCAACGAGAAGTACCACCCGAACTGGCTGGCCCGGCACCTCGTCTTCGCCAATCCCGAGACCTTCGTGCCGGTGCTCTCTGCAGCCTTCCGGGCCGAGTCGCTCACCGAGATCCCCGTGGTGGGGCGCTTCCTCACCCAGGACCCCTCGAACCGGCCGGGCACGATCGTGCCGCCAGAGATCCTCGAGGCCGCAGGGGCCTCAGACCTCGACGTCCACTAGGGCTGCGACTCAGCACGCACTGCTCAGGCTGAGCAGCGGCGATGATCCTCGACCGGAAGGCTTGACGCTGGTCCCACTTATGTACATGATGATGTACATGAGTGTTGAGCCAATGAGCACCTTCCGAGACGGCCTGGCCGGCTTCCTCGACCGGGTCGAACAGCAGCACGACCGTGTGGTGATCACCCGCAACGGTCGCACCGCCGCAGTGCTCATCAGCGCTGAGGATCTCGAAGCGATGGAGGAGACGATCTCGGTCCTCGGGGATCCCGAGGCGCTGGCCGAGATCCGGGAAGCCGATGAGGCCTACCGCTCCGGCGAGGTGGTGCGCGGCATCGATGCCGTGCGCGCACTTCGTCGGTGAGTCCTCGATACGAACTGGTCCTCACTCCGCCAGCAGCGCGCCAGCTTGCAGAGGTGCTCCCCGAGGTGGTGGCCGCCGCGGTCATCGAGTTCCTGACCGCCGACCTTCTTGAGACGCCTCAGCGGTGCGGACGTGCCCTCCGTGGAGATCTCGCAGGGATCTTCGCCGCTCGGAGAGGGACGTTCCGGGTTCTCTATCGAATCATCGAGCAGCCACGTGAAGTGGTCGTCCTTCGCATCGAGCATCGCCGCGACGCTTACCGGCCGCTCTGATCAACACGATTTGGTCACTGCACGTCTGTCTCTTATACACATC
>CAWUMT010000179.1:0-3515 GCA_963923735.1 uncultured Acidimicrobiales bacterium | reverse complement strand
TCTACACAAGGAGTATCGTCGGCAGCGTCAGATGTGTATAAGAGACAGAGCGCTCCTGCCAGTCGTGCAGCTGGCTCCACCATGCGGTGCGGTCAGCCTGCGTCGTGGCCTTGGTGGCCTCGACGAGTTGAGCGATGCCGGTCTTGGCGTCGGCCACCAGCGACACGTCGGGCCGACGGATCTTGCCCTGCTCGGCCGGGTCGATGTCGAGATGGATGATCTTGGCGTTCGGGGCAAAGCCGGCGACCTTGCCGGTGACCCGGTCGTCGAAGCGCGAGCCGAGCGCCACAAGGAGGTCGGCCTGCTGCATGGCGGTGACGGCGGTGTAGTTGCCGTGCATGCCGGGCATGCCCAGGTTCTGGGGGTGGCTGTCGGGCAGGGCGCCTCGAGCCATGAGGGTGGTGACGAACGGGGCCCCAGTCAACTCCACCAGCTCAGCGAGCTCTTCGAGGGCGCGTGCCTTGAGCACGCCGCCGCCGACGTAGAGGACCGGCTGCTTCGCCTCGGCCAGCATCGCTGCAGCGGCCGTGACGGCGTCGGCGTCCGCGGCGCTCTGCGGGTGGTAGCCCGGCAGCGAGATCTGCTCACGAGCCGGAGGGTCCTGCCAGTCGACGAGGCTCTGAGCGATGTCCTTCGGGAAGTCGACGAGGACTGGGCCGGGACGACCGGTGGTGGCCACGTAGAACGCCTCGGCGATGGTCTCGGCGATCTCGTCGACGTCCTTGATCAGCCAGTTGTGCTTGGTGATCCCCATGGTGATCCCGGTGATGTCACACTCCTGGAAGGCGTCGAGGCCAATCGCCGCCGTGGCAACCTGCCCCGTGATCACGACCAGCGGTACCGAGTCCATGTAGGCGTCCGCGATCGGCGTGACGATGTTGGTCGCGCCGGGGCCCGAGGTGACCATGGCCACGCCCGGCTTGCCGGTGGCCCAGTAGTACCCCTCGGCCATGTGGCCGGCGCCCTGTTCGTGGCGGACCAGCACGTGGCGGATGGTCGAGTCGATGATGGGGTCATAGACCGGCAGGATGGCCCCGCCGGGCAGACCGAAAATGGTCTCGACGCCCTGGAACTCGAGGGACTTGATCAGTGCTTGTGCTCCGGTGATCTTCATTGCAGTTGCTCCTGTGGGGAGTGGTTGGTGGGGAGAGACAACAAGACCTCCCACAAGGGGAGGTCAGAGGGTTGACGCGCGAGAGATGCAGCCGCGCGTCAGCGGGCTACTACCAGAACAGCAGTGGTGATGGTCTCGCTGCGCACGAGGGAAATCTTGCCACAGCGACACCGCCGGCCACAAGGGGGGATTTTCAGGCGTCAGCCGAGGCTCAGGCCTCGGTGATCGCCCCTCGCTCGGCCCCGGTGACCAGACGGGCGAACTTGGCCAGAACGCCCGTGGTGTAGCGGGGTTCAAACTCCTTCAAGTTCGCCGCACGCTCGGCCAGGACCGCATCGTCGACCATCAGGTCGATGGTGTGGTTGGCCACGTCGATCACGATCCGGTCCCCGTCGGCCACGAGGCCGATGGGGCCACCGTCAACCGCTTCGGGGGCCACGTGGCCGATGCAGAATCC
Source organism: uncultured Acidimicrobiales bacterium (assembly GCA_963923735.1). Classification (GTDB taxonomy): domain Bacteria; phylum Actinomycetota; class Acidimicrobiia; order Acidimicrobiales; family RAAP-2; genus CAIUMH01. The sequence continues at coordinate 1,944 of CAWUMT010000179.1, read as the reverse complement.
GTGGGTTCCGCCAGAGAAGCGCCCGTCCGTGACGAGGGCGCAGTCCGCACCTCGACCGGCACCCTTCATCGCACCGGTCACCGCCAGCATCTCTCGCATACCAGGTCCGCCCTTGGGGCCCTCATAGCGGATGACCACGATGGTGTTGGGCTGGATCTGGCCAGCGAGGATCGCCTCCATCGCCGCGGCTTCGCCATCGAAGACGCGGGCAGTGCCATCGAAGTACAGCGTGTCGATCCCGGCCACCTTGACGACCGAGCCCTTGGGGGCGAGCGAGCCGCGAAGGATGGCGATGCCGCCTTGCGCGTTGATCGGGTTGTCGAGCTGGTGGATCACGTCGCCGTCAGGAGCCGGCGGGTTGAGGGCTTCGAGGTTCTCGGCCATGGTGCGGCCGGTCACCGTCATCACGTCACCGTGGAGCAGGCCCGCGTCGAGGAGCTGCTTCATGACCACCGGGACTCCCCCGATGCGGTCCACGTCGGTCATGTGGTACTTGCCGTGCGGTTTGGTGTCGGCGAGGTGCGGCACCTTGGCTGCGATCCGGTTGAAGTCCTCGAGCTCGAGTTCGACCTGGGCCTCATTGGCGATGGCCAGGAGGTGGAGCACAGCATTGGTGGAGCCACCGAGGGCGTTGACCACGGCGATGGCGTTCTCGAACGCCTTCTTGGTCATGATGTCCCGGGGCCGGATGTTGCGACGAAGCAGCTCGACCACGGCCACGCCCGAGGCATACGCGTAGTCGTCACGCCGGCGATCCACCGCCGGCGCCGAGGCAGAACCGGGCAGGGACATGCCGAGGGCCTCGGCGACCGAGGCCATGGTGTTGGCCGTGAACATCCCCGCGCACGAGCCCTCCGTCGGACACGCGTTGTGCTCGATGAGGCTGAGCTCCTCATCGGTGAGCGCGTCGACCGCGTTCGCACCGACGGCCTCGAACACACTGACGATGTCGAGTGCCTTGTCCCCAAGGTGACCAGGGAGGATTGAGCCGCCATAGAGGAACACGCTCGGAAGGTTCAGCCGCGCCGCAGCCATCAGCATGCCGGGGAGCGATTTGTCACACCCGGCGAAGGTCACCAGCGCATCGAAGCGCTCGGCGTGCATCACGGTCTCGACCGAGTCGGCGATGACCTCGCGAGAGACCAACGAGGCCCGCATACCCTCGTGGCCCATGGAGATGCCGTCGGAGACGGCCACGGTCACGAACTCGAAGGGGAATCCACCCGCGTCACGGACGCCGTCCTTGGCTCGCTTGGCCAAACGGTCGAGCGGGAGGTTGCAAGGGGTAACCTCGTTCCAGGAGGAGGCGACACCCACCTGGGCCTTGCCCCAGTCGTCGTCGGTCATCCCCACGGCACGCAACATGGCGCGAGCCGGAGCCTTTGCCTTGCCGTCAGTGACCTCGTAAGAACGGGGCTTCATTCCCTCGTGTTCGGTGCTGCTCATAGGTGTCAAGCGTAGGTGAACCGACAGCCCGGCAGCGACGAGGTTGCGGGCTAGCCCCTACGGGCTCGCAGCCCCTGGTTGACTGCCTTGCCGTCCGCCTGGCCCTTGGTGAGCGCCATCACCTTTCCAGTGAAGAACCCCGCCAACTTGTCGTCACCCTCTCGGAAGCGCTCCCACTCCCCCGGGTTCTCTGCGATCACATGGTCGAGCACCGCGTCGAGTGCGCCGGTGTCCATGGCCTCGAAGCCAAGGGACGCAGCGACCGCCTTGGCTTCGCCTCCGCCCGCTGCCACTAACTCGGCGAGGACCTTCTTCGATTGCGTGGCCGAGAGTTCACCCGCGTCCTCGAGGGCGAGCAGCCGTGCGAAATCACCTTCAGGGAGATCCTCCGCCTTCGGAGCCAGAGACGCCAGCTCGTTCGCCGTGCGCGCCAGCGCCAGCGACGCGGGCACTCCTGCGGCAACGGCAGCCTCGACGAATCGGTTCAGGCCGGACTCG
>CAWUMT010000178.1:0-3520 GCA_963923735.1 uncultured Acidimicrobiales bacterium | reverse complement strand
CAGGGTCAGCTCGGCCTGTGGTGGGACCTCGGCGTCGTGACCGTGCTGAGCCTCGGTGTCTACGGCCTCGCCATGGCCCACGCATCGCGTCGAGCGACGCGAGGAACCATGGCGACCTGAGCGCAACCTGAGACATCTCTCAGGATCCGATCAGACTCACTTCACGTTGGCCTCGTTGACTGGGCTTCGCTCGAGAAAGGAGCCCAACCAATGCGAAACCTTCGAACCCTCTCCATCGTCACCGCCGCCGGCGCACTCGCCCTCGGCGCAGTCGGGATCGCGGGAGCCAGCACCGGATCGAACCACTCCAGTTCGAACGCCACCGCTGCGCACGCCCGCAGCGCCGCACGTCACCAGCACGGCCACGCCCTCGGCCACGCTCGTCATGATCCGACGACGACCACGACCGTTCCCGACTCGACCACCACGACCCCCACGACGACCCCGCCCGAAACCGTGCCAGATGCGGTCCATGAAGCCGTCGGCGTGGTCTCGGCGGACGGGACCTCCATCGATCTGCGGTGGGAAGGCAGCGGCCACGACGAGGATGACGCCACCGTCACCGGCTATCTGGTCGAGTTCTCGACTGATGGCGGCACCACGTGGACGCCAGCTCCCGACGCCGGTCTGGCCACCTCGATGACCCTTCCCTACATCTCGGGCGAGCTCTTCGAGGTCGCCGCAGTCAACAGTGCCGGGCCCGGGGCGTTCACCCAGGTCACGATCGCAGGCTCCTCCGATGACGACAAGGGGACGGGCGACGATGAGCACGGTTCCACCCAGAGCTCTCAGGACGGCCAGGGCGGCGAGAGCGAGCACGACGGTTCGGCCGGCTCGGGATCGTTCTCCGGCAACGTGGACCTCGGTGGTCGCTTCGGGGGAAGCCACCACGAGGGATAGGCCCCTCCTGGGCGCACCTCGCACCCCCGGTCTGGCAGTGAGGGCCAGGCCGGGGGTGCGGTGCGCGTCAGGGGCAGATCAAGCACGCCGAGGAACCGCCTGCTAGCAATGTCCTGTGCCGACACCGGGGGGTGCGGTCCAGCGAAGACGAGGGGGAAGCCATGCCAGTGAGTCGACTCGAAGACCTGCCCACGGCAGCATCGAGGGGGTGGGCTGCCGCAGGCGACAGCTTCCGGGCGGCCCACTGGGGTGACATGGAGGTCTGCCTCACCGTCGTCCCCGGCCCCCTTGACTGCACCGAGCTCTACGCCGCAGGCGGCTTGCCCGGTGGGGTGTGCCCCTGCCCGCACTACTTCTACGTTTTCGAGGGTCGGGTGCGATCGACGTATCCCGGCACGGACTGGCCTGATGAGGTGGCCTCGGCCGGGGAAGCCTGCTTCTTCCGTGCCGGCCACGTGCTGATCTACGAAGAGGCCTCTCGGGTGCTCGAACTCAACCCCTCCGCGGCACTCAAGGACTGCATGGACGCCATGGGCCGAGCCGCGGAACGGGCGATGGCCCAGGGCGACCAAGGCTGAGCCACACCGCGCCCTCGATCAAGGCCGAGGGAGACGCAGGGAATCGAACGGGGTGCGATAACCTCGCACCGATCCGACGAGACCCCAGAGGTTCCCCATGGCTCCATTGAAGATCTGGACGAAGCTGAACCGCCTTGCGCTCCTCGGCGCACTCACCGCAGGACTGGTGGCCACACCGCTCCTCTCGGCGGGATCTGGCGCGGCGGTCACCGTGACGAATCTTTGGGCCGCGACCAGCCCCTGCAGCAACTCAGGCGTCTCTGGAGACTGGTGTGAACCAGTGGGCCTCGCCTATGACACCACGTCGAACTCGCTCTACCTGAGCGACTGGGACTTCGAAACGCTCGGGCAGTTCTCGCTTTCGGGCCAACTCCAAGCCACAATGACGACCTCTGATGCTTCCAACCTTGTGGCGAGTGGCCACGTCGCTGCCTTCAACGGAAATCTCTCCATCGACGGCAACCACAAGCTGCTTGGCGTGCCGACGTCCGGATTCCCCTCTGGCGGTGCCGGCGTCCGGGTCAATGGGCTGAGCGGCTCCCCGGGATCGCTCGCCTACGACGCTTCGGGCAACCTCTTCTTCTTCCAGAGTGACACCCAGGCGATCTACGAAGTCCCCGCCGGATCATCGGCGGTCAGCCAGGTCTCGGCCTCGCTCGGCCAGAGCATCCCTGGTCTCACGGTGGGACCCGATGGTGCGCTCTACTTCCCGATGACCACGGGACCGGTCGGAGAGATCGACCGATTGGTGCCCGGAGACTCCACCTCCTCGCCGAGCCTCTATGCCTCTGACACATCGGGCAATCTCGACGCTGGCATGGGTGGCGCAAGTGGTCTGGTCTTCGCCAGCGATGGCTCTGTGTTCTTCTCAGGCGCCAACGGCATCGCCAAGGTCGAGCCCTCGACGGGAAGCCCCCTGACCTCCGCGTCGATCGTCGCACCGCTCAGCGCCTTCACGGGCGACTCAAGTCCTAACCTCAACGGCATCGCCATCGACCCTCAGGGAAACCTCTACGTGGCCGATGAAGGCAACGTGTGCGGCATCTACAAGATCGAGGGTGCTGCCCCGGCTCCCACCACCACGACGACCTCGGGTGGGGTCACGCCGATCACGCCTGCGGACGGCAAGCCCCTCGAGCTGGCTCCCGGCGCCGGTGCGATGATCAACCCCGACCGCACCGTCACCACCTTGGACGTGACCAACACCGGGCCGAATTCGATCAAGGTCGGCAACGACTCGATCGGGATGGCCCTCCAGGGTTCGAGCGCCACGGGCTCAAAGCTCACCCTTGATGCCGGAAGCACCGGGACGACCTCGGGCTATGGATTCGAGCCCGGCTCCACGGTGACGATCTTCGCCTTCTCCACGCCGGTGACGCTCGGCACGGCGACGGTGGGCGAGGATGGGACCTTCACCACCTCGTTCCCGGTTCCCACCACCCTGACGGCCGGAAATCACACCATCCAGGCTCAAGGGACGGGACAGGACGGCAACCCTCGCGCCCTTCTGGCGGGTGTCACCATCGGTGGGTTGGCTGCAACCGGTGCAAGTTCGCAGATGCTCGCCTCAGGCGGAGTCCTTGCAGTGCTCCTGGGTGCTGCAGTGGTCCTCAGCGTCAGGCGACGCACCCGCCGGCTCGCCTGATCCCGCGGGATCCACAGCCACACTTCGCGCTCAGCGGGCCAGCTCTGCTCGCAAGGTCTCCTCGAGGCCCGGGCTGAGCCGCCCCATGCCTTCGGCGTACCCGAAGACGTTGTCGGCGCGTGCGGGCACCTGTGAGGACAGCAGGTCGATCTGCTCGAGGCGCACGAGCGCGGGGTGCGGCTCGCCACAGACCGCAGCCAGCGAACGCAGCTCCATGCGGAGTGCCTCAACGTAATTGGCCACGCGGACGCTTTTGAGCTCGGGGTCGATTCCACGAGCCAACCAAGCTGACTGGGTTGCCACCCCGCTCGGGCAGCGGCCGGTATGGCATCGCTGGGCTTGGATGCAGCCCATGGCCAACATCGCCTCACGGGCGACGTTCACGAGGTCTGCACCC
>CAWUMT010000177.1:0-3546 GCA_963923735.1 uncultured Acidimicrobiales bacterium | reverse complement strand
CGTCAGATGTGTATAAGAGACAGGTTCAGCGGAGGTCTCCACCAAGCACGCCAACTTCATCCAAGCCGACGCCCAGGGCTCTTCCGATGACGTCCTTGCGCTGATGGTCGAGGTAGTCGAGGCCGTCGAGGCAACGAGTGGGGTGCGGTTGCACTGCGAGGTGCGCCTGGTCGGGGTGGAGTCGGAGTTGCGGCGTCGCCTCGGGCGGGAGGCGTGATGGCTCGCTCGAAGCATGCGGCCAAGAAGGCGAACTCGAAGAAGCCCCCGAACCGCTCGAGCAAGGCGACGAAGGCGTCCAAGGGCGCAGCAGCAGGAGGCGAGGACCCGAGGGTCCGCGCGCGGCGGCGCAAGGTTGGGCGCTCCCGATTCCGGATCCCGATGTGGATCGCCGCCGGGATCGCTGGCTTGGTCCTGCTCGGGATCGGGAGTTGGGCGTTGCTGCACACACGGTGGTTCTCTGCCACCTCTGTGAGCGTCAAGGGCGCCACCCATGAGTCGAGCACGCAGGTGGTCGCGGCAGCGGGGCTGTCCGCAGCCCCGCCGCTGGTTTCAATCGACACCACAACCGCCGCACAGGGCGTCGAGAAGCTGGCCTGGGTCAAGACCGCCAAGGTTGAGCTGGCGTGGCCGCACAGCGTCAAGATCTCGGTCACCGAGCGGCGTGCCGTCGCAGCGATGGCCAGTGGGGCGACGTGGCTGCTCGTCGATGGCCAGGGCCGGATCCTCCAGGTGATGGACCAGAAGCCGTTCAACCAACCGGTCATTGAGCTGGCATCGATGGGGACGACCAGCGTGGGGAGCTATCTCGGCAACGAGGCGATCCCTGCGGCGCTCGTCGCCGGGACGCTCCCGCCAGCCTTTCGCTCCCAGGTGGCTGCGGTGGTGGGTCATAAGGACGGCACAGTGACCCTCAAATTGACCACCCCGGTGACGGTGGAGCTTGGTCAGGCCACCGACCTGAAGGCGAAGTACACCGACATCGCCTCAGTCATCGCAGGGGCAACCTTGCACCCCGGTGACGTCCTCGACGTCTCGGTGCCTCAAGCCCCGACGATCTCGGGTCCCTGAACCGCGTCAAGCCCCAGAATTCCGGGTAGAGCGTCAACCCTGAACCTCCCGCGCAGGTCGAGGGAGGCGGTAGGGTGGGCGAAACGCAGGAATCCGCCACCTCGCCGGAGGGATCGGGCAGGATTTCACCACGCTCTCCGAAGGGAACAGAACTGATGTCGATGGCACCCCAGGGCAACTACCTCGCACTGATCAAGGTGATCGGCGTGGGCGGCGGCGGAATCAACGCCGTCAACCGCATGATCGAGTCTGGTCTTCGCAACGTCGAGTTCATCGCGGCGAACACCGACGCCCAGGCACTGCTGATGAGCGATGCCGACCTCAAGCTCGACATCGGTCGTGAGCTGACCCGTGGCCTTGGAGCGGGTTCCGACCCCGAGGTGGGCCGCATGGCCGCTGAAGAGCACCGGGCCGAGATCGAGGAGGCCCTCAAGGGCGCCGACATGGTCTTCATCACCGCCGGAGAAGGTGGCGGCACCGGCACCGGGGCGGCCCCGGTGGTCGCCGAGATCGCCAAGGGCCTCGGGGCGCTCACCATCGGTGTGGTCACCCGCCCCTTCGCCTTCGAAGGCCGCCGTCGGGCCACTCAGGCCGATCAGGGCATCCAGCGCCTCAAGGAGAAGGTGGACACCCTCATCGTCATCCCCAACGACCGCCTGCTGACCATCTCGAACGAGAACACCTCGATGATGAATGCCTTCAAGATGGCCGATGAGGTCCTCCTTCAGGGCGTGCGCGGCATCACCGACCTCATCACGGTGCCGGGGCTCATCAACACCGACTTCGCAGACGTCAAGATGGTCATGTCGAATGCCGGGACGGCCATCATGGGCATCGGGCAGTCCAACGGAGAGGGCCGCGCCGTCAACGCAGCTCGTTCGGCCATCACAAGCCCGCTGCTCGAGGCCTCAATCGAAGGCGCCCGCGGCATCCTGCTCAACATCGCCGGTGGTCCTGAGCTCGGGATCTTCGAGGTCAACGAGGCCGCCGAGATCATCCACTCGGTCGCCCACCCCGACGCCAACATCATCTTTGGCACCGTCATCGACGAGTCCCTCGGCGAAGAGGTCCGGGTCACTGTCATCGCTGCAGGCTTCGAGCGCTGGGAGAACCGTTCCGCCTCGAGCACCTCTGGCCTCTCGGACCTGGGGCTCGGCAGCTCGAACATCGACCTGTTCGCGGACTCGGGCGACGACGTCCCCGGCTTCGGCGGCGGGGACGACGACTTCGACGTCCCCTCCTTCCTCAAGTAGGGCATCGGACGCTGGCCATGGTCAGCGAACACGAGGTTGAGGAGAATCTGGCTGGCTTGCGCGGCCGGATCGAGGCTGCGGGTGGCGATCCGGCTCGTGTGGGCATCGTCGGGGTAACTAAGACCTTCGGGATCGAGGCTGCCGTTGCCGGCCATCGAGCCGGACTCTCTGACTTCGGGGAGAACTACGCCGCCGAATTGTTGGCCAAGGAGGCGGCATTCCATCCGAGCGGGGTCCGCTGGCACTTCCTCGGAGCCATCCAGACCAACAAGCTCGCTCGTCTCGTGGGTGCGGTGGACTGCTTCGAGTCGGTATGCCGCGCCAAGGAGATCGATGCTCTGGCCAAACGCCGTCCGGGAGCCGGGATCATGATCCAGATGGAGCTCTCAGGCCTGGCCGGTCGCAACGGGGCGACGCAGATTGAGACCCCCCGCCTCGTGGAGCAGGCTCGCCATTCCGGCCTCGAGGTCTGGGGCCTGATGACCGTGGCACCCCCTGAGCCGGAGCCGGCTCGCCGGGCCTTCCGGCGCCTGGTGGAGATGGCCGACGATCTGGGTGTCCCTGAGCGCTCGATGGGGATGTCTGACGACCTCGAGATCGCCGTGGAGGAGGGGTCCACCCTGCTGAGGATCGGCAGAGCGCTCTTTGGGCCTCGACCCCCTCGTTGAGGGGCAATCTTGGGGATTTTGCGGGGTCTGACCCGCCCGGTGCGGGTCGCCTAGACTGAGAAGCCATCAGTGGGGTGCCACATCTGGTCGCCCCCGTTCGCGCTTTGAGAGGCAAGCAACTCAATGGCAGGCAGCTTTCACAAGATCATGGCTTACCTCGGCCTGGTCGACGACTACGACGACTACGACGAGCTCGGCCCCGAGCGTGGACGCCCTGCGGCGCCGCAGCGGCCACAGCCCCCGGCACGCCCGTCGCGACCCGAGCCGGCCTATGAGGACGATGGCTACGACGAGCCTCGCTACGAGCCGGCCCCCCGGGCCCAGGCTCCGATGGGCACTGTGAGCCGGATTCGTCCCGTGACCCGCAGTGGAGAGCCGGCTGGTGGCCCCGGTGGTCCGGTGCCCCGTCCCAAGGTCGTCCCCCTCGCACCGTCAGAGAGCGCCCCGAAGACCATTGCGCCTCGCCAGTTCGCCGATGCCAAGGAGATCGGCGAGCAGCTGCGCAGCCAGCGCCCCGTGATCGTCAACCTCCAGCAGGCCGACGACGACCTGCAGCG
>CAWUMT010000176.1:0-3554 GCA_963923735.1 uncultured Acidimicrobiales bacterium | reverse complement strand
CATCGAGCTCGACGGTGCGTTGGTCCCGGTGGCACCGGGGTTGGTCCACTACCTGGTCAACAAGCCTGCAGGGGTGGTCACCACGGCCTCGGACCCCGAGGGTCGACCGACGATTATGGAGCTCGTTCCTGCAGAGCCTCGGGTCTTCCCGGTCGGCCGGCTCGATTTGATGACCGAGGGCCTCATCATCGTGACCAACGATGGTGCGCTGGCTCAGGACCTAACTCACCCGTCCAAGGGAGTGGAGAAGGAGTACCTGGCCAAGGTCACCGGCGACCCGTCGCCGGCTTCGATCCGTGCACTGCGTGAGGGCGTGGCCCTTGAAGATGGGATGACCGCGCCGGCCAAGGTCGCGCGCGTCTCGGAGGGGTTGCTGCGGATCACGATTCACGAGGGTCGCAACCGACAGGTTCGGCGGATGTGCGACACCGTGGGGCATCCCGTCGAGCGCCTCGTGCGGACTCGGATCGGGGGTGTCGGCGACGCCAACCTCAAACCCGGAGCGTTTCGAGAACTCACTCAGCCTGAGATCGCCAGGCTTGCAACCGCCGTGGCGGCAGGTCCGCCTCCAGCGGTCCCCTCAAAGGCTCCAAGGGACCCAGAGGTCGCCAACTAGCATCGAACCCCATGGGAGCCAGTCTCAGAGCCATCCGGGGTGCCACGACGGTCGAGGCCGACGACCCGGCACAGATCGCCGAGGTGACCGCAGAGCTCGTCGATGAGGTGCTCACGCGCAACGGTCTGACTCCCGACGCAGTCATCTCAGTCCTCTTCACCGTCACCCACGACCTCTCCTCAGCTTTCCCGGCGGCCGCGGCACGAAGCCAGGGCCTCACTGAGGCAGCGCTGATGTGCGCAATGGAGATCCCAGTCCCTGGGTCGCTCTCTCGGTGCATCCGCCTGATGATGCACGCCGAACTCGAGGGCGCTCAGGCCGAGGTGAACCACGTGTACCTCAGAGGTGCGGAGGTGCTTCGTGATGACCTCAAGCGCTGAGGGGCAGCCCAGAGCCCTCATCGTTGGCGTCGGGCTCATCGGTGGCTCCATTGGGCTTGGGCTGCGCGAAGCGGGTTGGTTCGTGAGCGGCATCGACGCAGACGGCGGACGGGCGCAGGCGGCTCAGGCGCTCGGCGCCCTCGACCAGATCGGCGACGATGCAGATGCCGAGCTCGTCGTCATCGCCACCCCTGCTGGCGCGGTGGTGGACCTCGCACGAGAGCTGCTCGAACACCATCGCGGTGAACACGTCCTCTTCACGGACGTCGCAGGGATCAAGGGATCCATTGGCGCGTCAATCTCCGACGCGCGTTTCATCGGCGGCCATCCCATGGCGGGCTCCGAACTGATCGGACTCGAAGGCGCACGCGCGGATCTGTTCGTCGGTGCAACGTGGGTCTTGACACCTCAGGAGGCGACTCCTGCGACGTCCTACGCGCGCCTCGTCGGTATCATCCGCACGCTCGGAGCGACGGCCATTGCCCTCCCGGCAGACGACCATGACCGACTCGTGGCCCACGTGAGTCATGTCCCACACCTGGTCGCCGCATCGTTGATGAACCAGGCCACCGAGGTTGCCTCCGATGACGCCGCCCTGCTTCAGTTGGCTGCAGGGGGCTTCAGAGACATGACCAGGATCGCTGCCGGCGCTCCTGGAATTTGGCCGGATGTCTGCATCGAGAATCGGGTGGCCATCCTCGAGGCCCTCGACGCCCTGAGCCTCCAGCTCAGCTCGGTACGAGCTGCCCTCGAGAATTCGGAGCGCTCAACCATCCTCGAGCTCCTGGCTCGTGCGTCGGAGGCTCGTCAAGCTCTGCCTGGCAAGGGCGTGCAAGCCGAGCGCCTCAGCGAGGTGCGCGTCCCGGTCACTGACCGCACGGGGGTGATCGCGGAGGTGGCGCAGCGGGCGTCGGACCTCGGGATCAGCGTGGTGGACGTGGAGATCGCTCACTCCGCAGAGGGTGGATCCGGCGTGCTCATCATGGTGGTTCCCACCGACGACGCGAAGCGCTACGCCGACTCACTGAGGACCATCGACTACGCATGCACCGTCCACAACCTCTGAGCCGATGACTGCGACCGTCCGAATCGACCCTTCTGTACAGGTTGCAGGGATCGTCCACACGCCTGGGGACAAGTCCATCTCTCACCGTGCCCTGCTGCTCGCAGCGCTGGGTGACGGCACCTCGACGATCGAAGGACTCTCTCGGGGCGAGGACGTGGGAAGGACCGCCACGATCATCCAGCAGCTCGGGGCCTCGCTCGCTGAGGTGGGGGGAACGATCGAGGTGTCTGGCGGCAGAGAGCGCTTGGGTGCCGCTAGTCAGGCCCTCGACTGTGGGAACTCAGGAACCACGATGCGCCTCGTGATGGGCCTCACCGCAGGTCTCTCTGGTACCTCCACGCTCATGGGGGACTCCTCCCTCTCTCGCAGGCCCATGGATCGCGTCGCCATCCCGCTCACGCAGATGGGCGCCCGGGTCGAAGGCCAGGGAGACAAGCTCACGCCACCCCTGTTGGTCCATGGGGGCTCGCTCCACGGAATTCGCTACGAGCTCCCAGTGCCGAGTGCACAAGTGAAGTCGGCGATCCTGCTGGCCGGTCTCTTCGCTGATGGCGCCACAACGGTGATCGAGAACGTCGCCACCCGGCCCAACACCGAAGAGATGCTCCTCCTCGCCGGTGCGGACCTCCACATCACTCCCGAGGGATCCTCCTCAGCCATCACGATCCGTCCTTCCGCACTTCGTCCGCACGCCTGGCGCGTGCCGGGCGATCCCTCCCAGGCAGCGTTCTTTATCGTTGCAGGGCTCCTTGCCTCAAAGGGGGCCATCACGGTGCCCGGGCTCTATGGAGATCCCACCCGGACGGGATTTCTGACGGTCCTCGAGCGGATGGGCGGATCGATCACTCGCGGCGAGGGCGACGACCTCGAGGTGGAGGCGAAGAGTTCGAACCTACGCGGCACGGAGATCCACTCGTCAGAGATCCCGTCCGTCGACGAGGTCCCGATCCTTGCCGTGGCTGCAGCTGCGGCGTCGGGAACCACTCGATTCATCGACGTGGGGGAGTTGAGGATCAAAGAATCCGACCGGTTCTCCGGCTCACTCGTGCTCGCTCAGCGCCTGGGCGCCACCGCCTTCGCCGAGGGTGACGACTTGATCATCGAGGGGCTCGGCTCAGCGAGCGCGTTCGTGGAGGTCGAGCTCGATGCCCACGGTGATCACCGCATGGCCATGGCGGCTGCAATCGCCGGATTGGTCGGAGGGGGTGCCACCGTGTCGGGCTTTGACTCGGTCGCCACAAGCTTCCCCGGCTTCGTCGATGTGCTGGACTCTCTGCGGTGAGCACGTTGCGGATCATCGCCATCGACGGCCCCGCGGGTTCTGGGAAGTCCACGATCTCGCGTGCGCTGGCGGAGCGGCTGAACCTCCAGACCCTTGACACCGGGGCGAGCTATCGAGCCATCACGGCGGCCGCGCTCCGCCAGGGACTCGATTTCTCCGATGCGGACGCCATCGCCGCGCTCGCTCGGAATGCTGAGCTGGCCATCGATG
>CAWUMT010000175.1:0-3575 GCA_963923735.1 uncultured Acidimicrobiales bacterium | reverse complement strand
GGGGGCGGGTGCGTCCGCGGTCACCGAGGGCTCGGCTGGCGCCGAGGACTCCGGGTCGCCGACGCACTGATCGCCACGACGACAGGAGTCGCAGCGCCTGCGGCAGCTCAGTTCAAGGTTGAGAGTGGCGCTCCGGTGGTCAGGAGTGAGGAGATGATGAGCTCCACCACCTTGTTCGTGGTGTTCGCCGCCTTGTGGATAGTGGTCTCGTACTCGAGCAGGGTGTCCCCTGGGTGGAGGACCACGGTGGATCCGGCATTGATGGTCGAGGTGGCCCCCGAAGCCAGTCGGAGCCCGGCGCTCCCCTCGACCACGGTGTAGTTGAGGTTCCCGGTGGTCACCGTCGACTCCTGGAATCCCTCGTGGTGGTGGAGCGGGATGACGGCGTGTGGGCCGAAAATGACCTTCTGGAGGTAGAGCGTCTGGCCGGGAGCGTTGGCAGGCTCGCTCTGGGCAAGGATCACCCGCGTGAATTTGCCCTCGCCCGGAGAGGCCGAAGTGGTTGACGTAGAGGAGGTCGACTCATTGGCGGTTGACGAGCTTGAACACGCCCCGAGGAGGAGGCCGGAGGTGGCGAGTGCAGCGAGTGTGATGCGGAGGCGGGTCATGGCGGACAAGGCTAATCCACCGTGTTTGGGGGGCTCCAAGCCCCCAAGGCGCCTAGGTTGAGACTCATGGAACTGCTCGCCGCCTTGGGAACCGGATTCGTGATCGTCTTCTCGATCTTCGTGGTGGCGTTTGTGGCGCTCCTCATCTACATCGCCGTCTGGGCGATTCGCCGGGACTCTGCCGGCCGCAAGGCCTGGTACGAGGCCTTGGGCGGTCGGGACGAGGACCCGGGTTTCGGCGATCAGGACCCCCCGAGCGGAACGTGACACACCGAGGTGGTGAACTGCGCCGGTGGGCGCAGTTCAACCAACCTTCCCTCGCAATGAGGTTCCCGTGACGGGGTCGGTCCTCGACGGCTTCCACCCCGCGGTCGCCGCGTGGTTTGCGGAGCGCTTCGTCGACGGTCCCACTGAGCCACAGAAGGAGGCATGGCCTCAAATTGCCGAGGGGCGCGACGTCCTCGTCGCCGCGCCGACGGGCACGGGTAAGACGCTCACCGGATTCCTCGTGGCCATCGATGCGGCCTACAAGGCTGCCGAAGCCGGCGAGGAAGCTCCCGGCGGCGTCGAGGTGCTCTATCTCTCGCCGTTGCGCGCCCTGGCGGCCGACGTGCATGAGAACCTCGAGGTTCCCCTGGACGGCATCGCCACCAAGGCCGCCGAGCTCGGATTGGCCGCTGCTGAGGTGACGACCGCCGTGCGGACCGGTGACACGCCTGCTTCGGTGCGAGCCGCCATGGTGCGCAAGCCACCGAGGATCCTGTGCACCACTCCTGAGTCGCTGTTCCTCCTGCTGACTTCCGTGTCGGGTCGCAAGATGCTCTCGAGCGTGCGCACGGTGATCGTGGACGAGATCCATGCGCTGGCTCGGGACAAGCGAGGTTCGCACCTGGCGGTGAGCCTCGAGCGCCTCGACGATCTTGTCACCGAAGCCGGTGGCCACCTCCAGCGCATCGGGCTCTCGGCCACGCAGCGGCCTCTCGAAGTGGTCGCCAGGATGCTCTCGGGCGTCCACCCCGATCGAGAACCCACCGTGATCCTCGACTGCGTGCGCCGACGTCGAATGAACCTCGCGCTCGTGCTCCCTGATGACGAACTCGACGCGGTGGCGTCGAGGGCACAGCTCGAGCAGGTCCTGACCAAGGTGGCGGCACTCGTCATGGAGCACCGCACGACGCTCGTCTTCGTCAACACCCGCCGCCAGGCGGAGCGCTTCGCCCATCTGCTTGCTGAGCGCCTCAGTGGGGAGGACTACGGCCTCAATGAGGCCGAGCTCCTGGTGGCGGCACACCATGGATCGCTTTCGGCCGATCGGCGCAAGCGGGTCGAAGCCCGGCTTCGAGCCGGCGACTTACGTGCGTTGGTCGCCACCGCGTCGCTCGAGCTCGGCCTCGACGTCGGTCCGGTCGAGATGGTCTGTCAGCTGGGCTCCCCTCGAGCGATCTCCACCTTCTTGCAGCGTGTCGGTCGAGCCAACCACTCCGTCGGCGGCGTGCCGGCAGGTCGGCTGTTCCCGATGACCAGAGATGAGCTGGTCGAATGCGTGGCGCTGCTCGATGCGGTGTCACGCGGTGAGCTCGATGTGCTCGAGCCCCACGTCGCACCACTCGACATCGCCGTCCAGCAGATGGTGGCTGAAGTGGCGGCCCGTGAAGAGATGGAGGTCGAGCAGCTCTTCTCACTGCTGCGTCGCTCGGCACCGTTCGCCGAGCTCACTCGGGTCGACTTTGACGAGGCCCTCGATCTGGCTGCTCGAGGGATCCTGACAGGTCGAGGTCGAAGGGGTGCCCACCTGCACCACGACGAGGTCAACGGCGTGGTCCGCCCCGCCAAGGGGGCACGACTGTCCGCGCTCTTAGGTGGCGGAGCGATCCCTGAGACGGGTGACTATCGGGTGGTCCTAGACCCCGACGGCACCACGCTCGGTGCAGTGAACGAGGACTTTGCCATCGAGTCGAGCCCCGGTGACGTCTTCCTCCTCGGAACGCACTCGTGGCGCGTGACCAAGGTCGAGACCGGCACCGTCCGGGTCATCGACGCAGCCGGTGCCGCCCCGACCGTGCCGTTCTGGCTGGGAGAGGCACCGGCGCGGACCAGAGAGCTCTCGACCTCGGTGGGCCGCCTTCGCCGCGACGTCGAAGAGGCTCTCGATCCCGAGGATCGTCGGCGGGGGCGAGCCCATGCCCGCTCGCTGCTCGAGGCGATCGACGGCGTCGGGCCCGAGGCGGCTGCGCAGGCCGCCGCCTACCTCGACGCCGCCCACCAGGCACTCGGGCGGCTTCCGACGAATGAATGCCTCGTCGTCGAGCGGTTCTTCGACGACGTCGACGCCACCCAACTCGTGGTCCACTCTCCCTTCGGCGGGCGGATCAACCGGGCGCTCGGCCTCGCCCTGCGCAAGCGGTTCTGCGTCACCTTCGACTTCGAGCTTCAAGCCGCAGCCGATGATGACGCCATCACCATCGCTCTGGGCCCCCATCACTCCTTCCCTCTGACGCAGATCCCCTCGATGCTGAACCCCGACACCTTGCGTGAGGTGCTCATCCAGGCGGTCCTGCCCCATCCGATGCTGGCCTCGCGGTGGCGGTGGAACCTGAATCGAGCACTCATCGTGGCTCGGAGCCACGGGGCAAAGCGGCGACCCATCCACCTCCAGCGGATGGAGGCCGACGACCTGCTGGCCGCAGCCTGGCCGTCGTTGGCGGCCTGCCAGGAGAACGCCGCTCCGGGCCCCATCCCGGTGCCCGACCACGTGCTCGTGCGACAGACCATTGCCGACGTCCTCTTCGAGCCGCTCGACCTCGAGGGCTGTGCCGAGGTGGTGGCCAAGCTGCGCGGGGGCGAGCTCTCGATGGTGTTCGTCGAATCCGCAGAGGCCTCACCGTTGGCGCTCGGGATCCTGAACGGCCAGCCCTACACCTTCTTGGACGACGCACCACTCGAGGAGCGCCGGTCCCGAGCCGTACC
>CAWUMT010000174.1:0-3575 GCA_963923735.1 uncultured Acidimicrobiales bacterium | reverse complement strand
GGCCGTCGGTACGGGTTCAAAGAGCTCCGCCAGGAGGGCGGGCTCTCGGGCTATCCCTCTCGCACCGAGTCCGAGCACGACTGGATCGAGAACTCCCATGCCTCGACCGTGCTGTCCTACGCCCACGGGCTCTCCACCGCCTTCGAGCTCCGCGGCGAGCTCGCCGGGCACGGCGGCCTCCGCCATGTGGTCGCCGTCGTCGGCGACGGTGCCCTCACCGGCGGCATGTCCTTCGAGGCGTTGAACAACCTTGGGCACTCCGGACGGCGCTGCGTGATCGTCTACAACGACAACGGTCGCAGTTATGCACCCACGATCTCGCACCTCTCGCAGTCGCTCACCAACCTGCGGCTCCACCCGACGTACGTCTCGGCGCGCGAGCGCATCCGCTCTCGCCTGCGCGAGGTCCCGAGAGTTGGAGAGATCGCCTACCAGGGCGTCCACTCCGTCACCTCGGCCCTGAGAGAGCTCGTGAGCCCCCACACCTTCTTCGAGGCACTCGGTGTGCGCTACGTCGGGCCGATCGACGGGCACGATCTCGAGGCACTCGAGGCAGCCCTCACCAAGGCTTCGAGGTGGGACGGTCCCATCGTGGTCCACGTCCTCACCCAGAAGGGCCGGGGCTACGCCCCCGCCGAGGAGGACGACGTCCAGCGCCTTCACGACTTCAAGGTCAAGAAGTCCCTGGCCGATGTGGATGACACCGAGGCCGTGCTGCCGACCTCTTACACCGATGCCTTCACCAAGTCGCTGCTCACTGCAGCAGAGAACGATGAGCGGATCGTGGCGATGACGGCGGCCATGCCAGGGCCAACGGGCCTCCTTCCCTTCGAGGCAAAGTTCAAGGACCGCTTCGTCGACGTGGGGATCGCTGAGCAACACGAGCTCACCTCTGCGGCGGGCATGGCCATGGGCGGGCTCCGCCCCGTGGTCTGTGTCTACTCGACCTTCTTCACCCGGGCCTTCGACCAGGCCTTCTACGACATTGGCCTCCATCGGCTTCCCGTCACCCTGGTCCTCGACCGCGCGGGGATCACCGGTGACGACGGCGCCTCGCACCACGGCGTCTTGGACCTCGAGCTGTGCCTGTCAATCCCCAACATGACGGTCTTCGCACCGAGCAGCGTCGAGGAAGTCGCCGTGATGCTCGAGACTGCACTCAGCCTCGAGGGCCCTGCCTCGATCCGGTTCCCCAAGACGCCGCCGGTCGCCATCGATGGCCGTACCGGTCACGGGTTGGCATCGCGCACCCTTCGCGACGGCGACGGATCCGTCTGCCTCCTCGGTGTGGGCAAGATGGTCGCCCGATGCCTCGATGCGGCCGCCTTGCTGGCAGCGGAGGGAATCGAGGCCACGGTCATCGACGTCCGTGTCGTCTCCCCCGTCGACCCTGCGATGCTGGCGACCGCCCTGGGCCATCGCTTCGTGCTCACCGTCGAAGACGGCGTTCGAACCGGAGGTGCGGGCACCCATCTGATCGACGCCCTCGGCACCCTGGCGGACGAACGAGGCGTCTCGCTTCCGAGCTATCGGAATCTCGGCACCCCACGGACCTTCTTGGCCCACGCCAACCCCGAGGTGATCCTCTCGGCCCTCGGCCTCGACGCCGAGGGCATCGCTGCCTCGGTGCGCCGTGCGGTGGCTGGAGAGCCCGAGCCGGCCGCTCCGGCCAGCCTCGGGATCAAGCGCTGAGTCAGGCCTTGTTGGCTCCGTTGCGAGCCACGAACTCGCCGACCTGCTGGTAGACCTCGACCGACTCGCCTGCGTCACCCCAGAATCCGGGCTGCACGTCGTAGTGCACCTGTCCAGCGGCCACGTAGTGGTTGTTGAGGTCCGTCACCTCGAGCTCGCCGCGTCCTGAGGGCTTCAACGTCTTAACCACGTCGAAGACGTCGGGGCCGTAGCAGTACAGGCCGGTCACCGCGTAGTTCGACGGAGGGGTCTCGGGCTTCTCGATGATGTTCACGAGGCGTCCGTCCTCGTCGAACTCGGGAACCCCGAGGTGGCGTAGGTGATCAGGGTCGTCGCTCGAGGTGAGGACCAAACGGCAACCCACCGGGTGATCCTTGAAGGCCTCGATCGTCGGCCGGAAGGTCTGCTCGAAGATGTTGTCGGCCAACATGACGACCACAGGTCCACCCTTGGCGAACCGCTCACCGAGTCCCAGCGCCTCAGCGATGCCGCCGGCCTGCTCCTGGACCGTGTACTGCACCCCTTGAAGCCCGAACTCATGGCCGTCGCCGATGATGCGGAGGAAGTCGCCGACGTGCTCGCCGCCCGTGACGATGAGGACCTCGTCGATCCCCGCAGCAACCATCGACTCGACCGCCCACTCGATCATGGAGCGGTCGTAGATGGGGAGAAGATGCTTGTTCGTGATGCGCGTGAGCCGCTTGAGTCTCGACCCCGTACCACCTGCCAAAAGAATGCCTCGCACGGGACAGGAGCGTAGTCCAGCCCTCCCGCGCTCCCCCTCCGGGGACCAAGACTCAGGCGTGCCCGCTAGGTTCAGGCCCAGAGCAGAGGAGTTCCATGGCTGACTACCCCGTGACCAAGACCGATGAACAGTGGCGAGCCGAGCTCAGCCCTCAGGCCTTCGAAGTGCTCCGACGAGCGGCCACAGAGCGACCCTTCACCGGCGCCCTCCTCGACATGACCGACGAAGGCTCCTACTCGTGTGCCGGCTGCGGAACGACGTTGTTCACGAGCGAGCAGAAGTTCGACTCCCACTGCGGCTGGCCGAGCTTCGATGACGAGTCTGGCGAGATCATCAAGGTCGAGGACAAGAGCCACGGCATGGTCCGCACCGAGATCCTCTGCGCCACCTGTGGCGGACACCTCGGGCATCTCTTCGATGACGGTCCGACTGCGACGGGCCTTCGCTACTGCGTCAACTCCCTCAGCCTTGGCTTCACGCCGGCCGAGGAGGCCTAGAAGGTTGGTTCGCCCTCATGCTCGCGCTGGGGTGCGGGCACTTCGAGGGGGCGATAACGAAGCGAGGCAGCCACCTCGTCGGCAACGAGTTCGACCCGAGAGCACGTGGCGCCGTCCTCGCTCTGCCAGGTCCGCTGCTCGAGGCGTCCCGCCACGAGCACCCTCGCTCCCTTGGGCAGGCTCATCGCCACGTGCTCTGCGAGGTCGCGCCAGCAGACCACGTCGAAGAAGCTGGTCTCCTCCCGCCAGTCGCCCGACACCTTGTCCTTCCATCGACGATCCACGGCGATCCCGAAGTGGCACGCAGCAGCGCCGTCGCCGGAGTAGCGAAGGTCAGGGTCCCGGGTGAGATTCCCAGTCAGGGTGGTGAGGTTGGCCATGGTTCGGCCCCTTTCGTGTCGGCATCGCCCCCCGATGGGACGGTGCTGCCACGCAACGGTCGGCCGGAGGCCGCCTAGACGTCGAGGAACCTGCGGATCGCCGTGAGCGAGCCGAGGACACCGATCCCGATCCCCACCACGACAAGGATCAGGTCCGTCCAGAAGACCTGCCAGTTCGTCAGGCGCATCTGGGTGAGAATCGCTCCCGGGTTGTTCGGATCCGAAAGCGCGTTGAGTACGAGGTGCAGGCCGAAGACGGAC
>CAWUMT010000173.1:0-3575 GCA_963923735.1 uncultured Acidimicrobiales bacterium | reverse complement strand
CAAGGGCTTGGCTCGGACGTCCCTCTGATCCTTGTGCCCTACCTCTTCCAACGAGCTGATGGTCTGCGCGCCACGCGCCAGCTGGCCCAGCACCTCTCCGAGGAGCTGGACCGATGAGCCGTTCGCTACAGCGACTGCTCGGTTCGAAAGAGATCGTGATCGCCTGTGGGCCCGGTGGGGTGG
Organism: uncultured Acidimicrobiales bacterium; assembly: GCA_963923735.1. GTDB lineage: Bacteria > Actinomycetota > Acidimicrobiia > Acidimicrobiales > RAAP-2 > CAIUMH01. The sequence continues at coordinate 3,392 of CAWUMT010000173.1, read as the reverse complement.
GCAAGACGACAACTGCCGCTGCAGCTGCAGCAATCGCCGCAGCTCGGATGGGCGGCGAGGTCCTCGTCCTTACGGTGGACCCGGCCCGACGTCTGGCTGACGCGCTTGGGCTCAAGGGCCTCGGGAATGAGGTGGCAGAAGTGCCGCGCTCGGTCTTCGAAGCCGCAGGAGAGGTTCCGACGGGCCGACTCTTCGCCGCCATGTTGGACACAAAGCAGTCGTGGGACGCGCTGATCGCCACGCACGCACCTGACGAAGAGACCAAGGAGCGGATCCTCTCGAATCCGCTGTACCAGAACATCACGGAGCGCTTCGTCCAGTCCCACGACTACATCGCCATGGAACGGCTCTGGGAGCTGCACTCCTCGGGCCGATGGGATCTCATCGTGGTTGACACCCCGCCGACGCGCAACGCACTCGACTTCCTCGACGCCCCTGCCCGGCTCGCCGAGTTCTTCTCGAGTCGACTGCTGCGCTGGCTGATCGCGCCCAAGGCCTCGACGCTCGTGGGCATGGCGTCGAAGCCCTTCACCCAGGTGGCGGATCGGATCCTCGGCACGCAGTTCCTTGCCGACATCACCGACTTCTTCATGTCGCTCCAGTCGATGTACGACGGGTTTGTGGAGCGGTCCAAGGCGGTCACGAGGCTCCTCTCTGATGAACGCACCACCTTCATGGTGGTCTCGAGCTCGGAGACCGTCCCGCTTCGGGAAGCGGAGTTCTTCGCCACGGAACTCGAACGGCGCGACCTCGACGTCGGCGCAGTCGTCCTCAACCGAATCCTCCCTTCGACGCTGTCGGACGATGCCGTGGCCAAAGCAGCGCACCGGATCGCCGGACGCTCGAGCGAGGAGATGGATCGCCTCGCTCGTGTCCTCGACGTTGATCCTTCGCTGCTCGACCGCGTCCTCGGCACCACGGTGACCGCCTTCGAGGACTACGCCGTGGTGGCGCGGCGGGAGGCAGGTGCCAGAGAGCAGTTCCCGCTCGGCGGAGCCCGACTGATCACCGTGCCCCAGCTCGAAGGCGACGTAGGGGACATGTCCGGGCTCCTCGAGATCGGCCGGTGCCTCCTCGGCTCCTGAGGGCTGTGGGACCACGGGCCTACGATGCATCCATGGGCACGGATCGGCGGTGGTGATGTTCGACTACCACCTCCATCTGTGGCCCCATGATCAGGCCGAGGCACCGTGCTCGATCGAGCAGGTCGCGGCCTATTGCGAGGCGGCCGCCGCCAAGGGCGTGACCCAGATCGCGCTGACGGAGCACCTCTTCCGGTTCCGCCAGGGGCTCGAGGCCGTAGGTCCCTTCTGGGAGGGCTCGGATCCTGACGCCTCGATGCGAGCCTCGATGGGGGGCTACGTCGATCATCACTGCCACGGGGATCTCGACGACTACGTCGAGCTCGTCCTCACGGCGCGTGCACAGGGACTCGACGTCCTCTTGGGCCTCGAGGTGGACTACTACCCGGGTCGCATGGACAAGGTCGCAGAGTTGCTGGGCGCCTACCCCTTCGACCTGCTCCTCGGCTCGGTCCACTGGCTCGGCGCCTGGCGCTTCGACCACCTCGAGGACCCACTCCAGATGGACCGTTGGGACGTCATCAGCACCGACGCAGCATTCGATGCCTATGCCGAGGCCCTCGAGGAGCTCGCGTCCTGTGGCGCCGTCGACGTGCTGGCGCACCCTGATCTGATCAAGGTCGCCGGGCGACACCTCGACGCCCCCGAGGAGTGGTGGGACCGGATTGCCGAGGCAGCCGCAGGCGCCGGACTGGCCGCCGAGGTGTCGAGTGCGGGCTGGCGCAAGCCCGTCAACGAGCAGTATCCGTCACTTCCCCTGCTGGAGCGCTTCGTGCGCGCTGGCGTGGCCCTCACAACAGCGTCCGACGCGCATCATGGCGCACAGGTCGGCGACGAGATCACCGCAGCGGTCTCACTCATCAAGAGTGCGGGAGGCGCGGCGGTCTCGTCATTCCAAAGCCGGGTGCGCAGCGAGGTGGCGATCTAATGGCCACCCCCGCCGAGCTCGCCCGTCTGCGCACCACCTTGAGCGACGAACAGACCGATCACCTCCAGCGCCTCCTCGGTTCGTGGTCGCTCCTCGCCGACCTCTCGTTCTCTGACCTCTTGTTGGTCGCACCGGTGGCCTCCCCGCCACCGGGCACGGGACCCCAGATGGTGGTGCTCGGTCAGGTGCGACCCAACAACCGCGCCACGCTGATCGGCCACGACCTCGTCGGCCAGACGGTTCCCGAGGACCAGTGGGAGCTTCCTGCCGAGGCACTGCACACCGGCCGACTGGTCGAGGGCACGGTCCATGACCGAGAACTCGATGCCGAGATTCCGATGTGGAACATTCCGGTTCGCTACCAGGGCGAGATCATCGCCGTGCTGCTCCGGCTCCACCGTCCTGTCCAGGGCCCCTCGAGTCTCTATGAGCGGATCTACCTCGACGTCTTCGAGCGGCTCTGCACGATGGTCGCCGAGTCCTCGTTCCCCTATGCGAGTGAGGACCTCAACGTGGAAGGGACCCCCCGGGTGGGCGATGGGGCGATCCTGGTCGACGCCGAGGGCCGGATCGAGTTCGCCACGCCCAACGCGGTCAATGCACTTCACCGGCTCGGGGTGTTCTCCCCTCCTGATGGGAGTCTGATCACGGCGCTCGGGATCGAGATGACGTTCGTCACCGATTCGATGTCCTCGGGCCGTCCCTTGGTCGGAGAGCTCGAACGACGTCCTGAGGTGGTGGTGCTCTTCGAGTGCCTCCCCCTCCTGGCTCAGAGTGAGGTCACCGGCGCGCTGATCCTCCTGCGCGACGTGACCGACGTGCGGCGCCTCGACCTACTGGTGCTGTCTAAGGACGCCGCCATCCGCGAGGTGCACCACCGCGTGAAGAACAACCTGCAGACGATCTCGGCGCTGCTCCGACTCCAGTCGCGGCGCCTCGAGGAGTCCGAGGGTCGCGACGCACTTCTGGAGGCAGAACGACGGGTGCGGTCGATCGCGCTGGTCCATGAGATCCTCTCGCGCGACCCTGGCGATCAGGTTCCCTTCGATGAGCTCGTGGGCCCCTTGGTCAAGATGGCCGAAGACTCCGTGGTCGTGAGCAGACCGATCGAGATCACCTATGCCGGCGACCTCGGCGAGACCACGGCCGATGTGGCGACCCCGCTGGCGGTGGCGATCGCGGAGCTCCTCCAGAATGCTGTGGAGCACGGGTTCGTCGGCGAGGAGACCGATCGCCTCGGCCACGTCTTCTTGACCCTCGGACACCGAGAACGAGAGTTGCTCGTCGAGGTGCGCGATGACGGGCGGGGACTTCCCGACGGCTTCGACCTGGACTCGACGCCCTCGCTCGGACTGAGTCTCGTCCGTGACCTCGTGCGGTCT
>CAWUMT010000172.1:0-3589 GCA_963923735.1 uncultured Acidimicrobiales bacterium | reverse complement strand
CGCCGGCGCCTCGGGCGTGCGGGTCAAGGACAAGGCCACCGGCGAGGTCGCCGAGCTGCGCGGTCGGATCCTCGTGATCGCCGACGGTGCCAACTCGAGAATGGGTCGGAGCCTCGGGGCTTCGCGTCGCCGGGAGTGGCCGATGGGCATGGCCATCCGGGCCTACTACCGCTCTGAGATGGCCGACGATCCTTTCATCGAGTCGCACCTCGACATCCGCGACGCCGAGGGCAACGTGGTCCCTGGCTACGGCTGGGTCTTCCCGCTCGGCGACGGCCGCATCAACGTGGGCGTCGGCCTGCTCTCGACGGATCGTCGCTGGAAGGGCGTCAACACCACCAAGCTCATGGAGACCTTCGTGGACTACGCCCCTGAGCACTGGGGGATCTCGAGGGAGTCCGCTCTGAACGAGCCCACCGGTGGGCGCCTCCCCATGGGCTTCTCCGTCGGCCCGCGCACCGGAAGCAACGTGATCCTCATCGGCGATGCCTCGGGATCGATCAACCCGTTCAACGGCGAGGGAATCAGCTACGGCTATGAGACCGGCCGTCTTGCGGCTGCCTCGATCGCCGAGTCCCTGCTCGGTGGAGGCCCCGAGGCCCTGGCGCACTACAACGTGCGGCTCTCCGAGGCCTACGGCCCCTACTACGACGTGGCTCGCGCCTTCGTGCGCCTCATCTCGGAGCCCAAGCTCATGGCCATGTGCGTGAGCGTGGGCATGCGTTCAGAGACCTTGATGAGCGAGCTGCTGGCGATGATGTCGAACCTCATGCGCCCTGACGAGCTCGGCCCCGCCGAGGTCGGCTACCGGATGATGGCCCGTCTTGGACAGCTGCTCCCCGACAAGCTGCTTTCTGCACTCTTCAACGACCCGAAGACCCCACTTTCCTCAGTGGCCTAGGCCCAGAGGGCGTCGGAGGGCTCAGGCGCCCGAGGGACCCGAAGCACCGCCCAGACGAGCGGCCAGGGTGGAGACCAACTGGGTCCGCAACGCCGAAGGGAACGCTCCGGGCGAGGAGAAGGTCAGCAAGGTCTCTTCGTAAGGACCTTGGACGAGGAGGGTCACGCCCAGCTCGACCGGAGTGCCCCCGCCTGCACCGTCATCGAGCGAGAACGTCACGTTGGCACCGGTCGTGTAGACCCCGAGTGCGCTCGGCAGCGACTGGCCCGAGGTGGTCACCGCCGTGTCCATCCCATGACCCGCAGCGAGGCGGCCGAGCGCGGCAGCGAAACACGGAGCGAACTTCTTCGATCGCAGCTGGACCAGGTCGGCGCGCACCTGGTCCTCTGAGGCGTAGCGCTGCGTGGTGGTGCCGACCTCCAAGAACACACCGTTCCCGATCTGGCCGAAGGGAGCCGAGGGGAGCTGCAGCGCCGGCTTGACCCCAGCGGTGCCGAACACCCGATCGGTCGAGTCCGTCGTACCCATGCACGACTCATAACGCGCGACGACGGCCTTGGTCGCGGCCTTGTCCTCTGCGCTCGGTGTCGACGAGTGCGACGTCGTGATGCCCATGAGCCCTGCCAGCGGCGCCGTGGACGTCGCGTCCTCTGACCACCCCGAGGGCAGATCGACCACCACGAGGTTGCGCGTCTGGGTCTCGGTGCGCGCCGCACCCGAGATGGTGGTGGCCGATGGTGCCGGGTCTCCCGAGGAGAACACGAGGACCAAGATGAGCGCCACAGCGAGCAGGACGGCACCGAGACCAGCCACGAGCCAGCCGGTGCGGCGCCGGCCCGACACGCGCCTCGGGGTGCGGCCCTCGAACCCAGCCAGAAGCCCTTCGAGCTCCTCGGGGCTTCCGCCCTCGAGACGCACAGGATCCAGCAGGAGGCGCAGGTGCGATCCGGAGACCCAGGTGCCGAGCACGAGCTCACGACCTCGTCGCTCGAGCGTGGTGCCGGCCATGGCCTGATGAGGGATCTGCCAGGCCGCCACCGGCGTTCCACCCGAGAGGCTCAGGCCCGCCGCATCGACGAGCAGGTCGTAACCCCCACCTGCAGGCAGCGGCCCCCGGCCGCCCTCGAGGGTGACGCCCGAGGCGGCGAACCGCTCGGCCATCAGGCCAGCTCCCTCGCCACGGACACCGACGCATCGTGGGCGATCTCGCAGACCTCGCTCAACAGCGCCTCGTCGTGGGCGAAGGAGACGAAGAGGATCTCATAGGCCCCCGGCGCCAACGCCACCTTGCGCTCGAGCATGGCGTGGAAGAACTTGGGGTACACCCCGTTCGCACAGAGGGCCTTGGCCGACTCGTAGTCACTGGGCGCGTGCAGCTCGGCACCCGGCGGCCCGACGTAGAGCCCGGCAAGTGAGCGGAAGCTCGGCACCACGGCGGAGAGGCCGCCTGCGGTGATCGCTGAGGAGAGCTCCCCGGCGAACCTCGCCACGCGAGCAGCGAGCTCGTCGTAGTCCGAGGTACCGAGCGCGTTGAGCACACAGAGCCCCGCCGCGGTGGCCAAGGGGTTCCCCGAGAGCGTGCCGGCTTGGTACACCGGGCCCTGGGGTGCGAGGACGTGAAGCAACTTCGCCGAACCACCGAAGGCGCCGACGGGAAGTCCCCCACCGATGACCTTGCCGAAGCACCACAGGTCAGGGGTGACCCCGCTGACCTCGGCCATGCCGCCGGGAGCCACGCGGAATCCCGTGATGACCTCGTCGAAGAGCAGCAGTGCGCCGACGCGATCGCACTCGGCGCGCAGTCCCTCCAAGAACCCTGGTGCGGGTGCGACGAGGTTCATGTTGGCGGCCACCGGCTCGACGAGCACACAGGCCACGGATTCATCGAGCGTGGGCACCTGGTTGTAGGGAGCCACGAGGGTGTCGGCCACCGCTGCGGCAGGAACCCCTGCAGAGCCCGGCAGGCCCAGCTGGGCCACGCCCGAGCCGCCGGCCACCAAGAGGTGATCGGCGTGGCCGTGGTAGCAGCCGTCGAACTTCACGATCTTGGATCGTCCCGTCGCGCCGCGCGCCACGCGCACGGCCGACATGACCGCCTCGGTGCCCGAGGAGACCAGGCGCACCTGTTCGAGGCCCGGCACGCGTGCCACCAATGCCTCGGCCAGCAGCACCTCACCGGGGGTCGGCGCACCGAAGGTGGTGCCCTTGCTCGCCATCTCTCCGATGGCGGCGACCACTCGGGGGTCGGCATGACCGAGCAGCGAGGCGCCGTAGGACTGCACGAAGTCGATGTAGGCAGTGCCTTCGACGTCGACAACGCGTGCTCCCGAACCCGAGGCGACGGTGTAGGGCACCCCGCCGACTGAGGAGAAGGAACGAACGGGTGAGTCCACGCCACCGGGGATCACCGCCCGAGCCCGGTCGAACCAGTTCTGGTTCGATGACTCAGGCATCAAGGATCCCTGCGAGCTCCCCCGCGAAGTAGGTGAGGATCAGATCGGCGCCGGCGCGCTTGACGGCAGTGAGCTGCTCGAGGGCCACCGCAGTGCCATCGATCCAGCCGCGTTCATCGGCTGCCTTGATCATCGAGTACTCACCACTGACGTGGTAGCCGGCAACCGGCACGTCCACCGCAGCCGCCACATCGGCGATCACATCGAGATAGGTCACTGCGGGCTCTGTCTCTTA
>CAWUMT010000171.1:0-3590 GCA_963923735.1 uncultured Acidimicrobiales bacterium | reverse complement strand
CTGCGGGTGGGGGCGAGCCACCGGTGGGGATCCTCGAGGGCGCTGCAGTCCCTGAACCGTGGCAGGCGGCCGAGGCTGCCGTCGGATGCCCCGAGGTCCCCCTGTCGGTGGTTGGGGCTCTGGGATTCCTGGCGTCGGGATCGGGCCGATGGCTCGATCGGCCACCGCCGTGGGCCTCGTCTCCTGAAGGGCCACTCGGCATCGGGGCCTCGACCGGGCCCCTGTCCTCCCAGATCGCACGATCGATGACGACGCTGTGTTGGCTGACCATGCAACAGGACCTTGCCTCTGCGATCGCCTCGGTGGCTGGTGGCCCGCGGTGGCGCACCGTGATCGGAGTCTTGGCGGCGGCGCTGGAGGACACACCGCTGCTCAGCGCGTCGCGTGCTCGGGCTGTCTCCTTTGCCGCCGAGGCGATCGGGCTTCCCTATCGGTGGGGAGGCAATGGGCCCGATGCCTACGACTGCTCAGGCCTCATGGTCGCAGCGTGGGCCAGCGCCGGGGTGGCACTGCCTCGCGTGGCACAGGATCAGCACGATCACTTGGGGATCCCGGGCGACCAGGGACTCCCTGGCGACCTGGTGTTCTATGGCTCAGGGTCCAGAGACGTCAGCCACGTCGGGATGTGGATCCGAGCAGGTCTCCTGCTAGACGCCCCCTACACCGGTGCGTTCGTGCGGCTCGATCCGATGGATCTTGCCAATGCGGTCTCGATCGGACGCGTGAGGTGACTCAGCGCAGTGCCAGCTGGCCCGGCACGATGGGTGCGGGCAGGTCGCTCGAGCCCATGAGCGCCTCGTCCACGGCCCGTGCGGCCGAGCGACCTTCGGCGATGGCCCAGACGATCAGACTCTGTCCTCTCGTCATGTCGCCACAGACGAAGACGCCGGGACGAGACGTCCCCCATCGATCGTCGGCGCGCACGTTGCCGCGCTCATCAAGGTCAAGACCAAGCTCGGCGATGAGGCCACCGCGCTCGGGGCCGGTGAACCCCATCGCAAGGAACACCAGGTCTGCCGGGAGGACCTGCTCGGAGCCGGGGACCTTCTCGAGCCCGGGCGGAGGGCCGACCTCGGCGATGGACAGCCCAGTGACCTGACCGTCACTCCCGAGGAACTCGGTGCCGGTCACTTGATAGACCCGCTCGCCACCCTCTTCATGAGCAGACGAGGTCCGCATGATCAACGGCCAAGTGGGCCACGGGTTCGAAGCGGCGCGAGCTTCGGGCGGCGGCGGCATGATCTCGAGTTGGGTGACCGAGGCAGCGCCCTGGCGGTGCGCGGTGCCGAGGCAGTCCGCGCCGGTGTCGCCACCGCCGATGATGACCACGTGGCGGCCTGCGGCATCGATCGGATGGGAAGCCATCTGCCCGTCCTGGATCATGTTGGCGGGCTTGAGGTACTCCATGGCGGGATAGATCCCGGAGAGTTCGCGCCCAGGGATCGGCAGGTCTCGAGGCTGGGTCGAACCACCCGCGAGGAGGACTGCATCGAACTCGGCAACGAGGGATTCCGCAGAGACCACCGCAGCGTCGGGCGCCGTTGCCCCGCCAGGGACCCGAGACGAGCCGGGCTCGCCCTCAAGGCCTCCCGAGGAGCCGACGTAGGTCGAGCAACGGAACTCAACCCCTTCGTCGAGAAGCTGTTCGATCCGGCGATCCACGATCGCCTTCTCCATCTTGAACTCGGGGATCCCGTAGCGGAGGAGCCCGCCGGGCTTCTCGGCGCGCTCGAAGACGACGACGTCATGACCTGCTCGAGCCAGCTGCTGAGCTGCCGCGAGACCCGAGGGTCCCGATCCGACAATGGCGACGCGCTTGTTGGTCTTCTCTGAGGCACGCACCGGGCGCACCCATCCCTCGTCGAAGGCACGCTCTGCGATCTCGTACTCGATTCGCTCAATGGCCACGGGATCTTGATTGATCCCGAGCACGCAGGAGCCCTCGCAGGGTGCCGGGCAGAGGCGGCCGGTGAACTCGGGGAAGTTGTTGGTGGCGTGGAGACGCTCGATGGCGTCGGCCCAGTCACCCTTGTAGACCATGTGGTTCCACTCAGGGATCAGGTTCCCGAGCGGGCAGCCCTCATGGCAGAAGGCAATGCCGCAGTCCATGCAGCGTGCACCTTGATCCTGGGCGGCCTCCTCGGAGAACGGCTCGTAGACCTCTTTCCAGTCGCGCAGGCGCACGGGCACGGGGCGGCGCTTGGGGAGCTCACGTCCGAACTCCAAGAATCCGGTTGGCTTACCCACGGACGACCTCCATGATCGCGTCTTCGACGCTGCGTCCCTCGGCTTCCGCGGCAGCCACCGCAGTCAGCACCTTTGCGTAGTCCCGAGGCATCACCTTGATGAAGTCTCGGGTGGTCGCAGCGAACTCTGCGAGGATGCCTGCTCCCACCGGAGAGTCCGTGTAGGCGACGTGCGCCTCGATCACCTGGTGGAGCCAGACCTGATCATCCTCGGTGAGCGGCTCAAGTTCGACAAGGTCGGCGTTCACCCGATCGGCGAACTGTCGGTTCGGGTCCCAGACGAAGGCCACGCCCCCTGACATACCGGCACCGAAGTTCCGTCCGGTCGGGCCAAGGACCACCACTCGGCCGCCCGTCATGTACTCACACCCATGGTCACCGACGCCTTCGACGACGGCAGTGGCACCCGAGTTTCGGACACAGAACCGCTCCCCCACGCGCCCCCGAAGGTAGAGTTCACCAGAGGTCGCGCCATAAGCGATGACGTTGCCCGCGATGATCTGGTCCTCGGCGACGAAGGAGGCCGAGGGGTCCGGGCGCACGACGAGGACACCGCCAGAGAGCCCCTTACCCACGTAGTCGTTCGCATCTCCCTCGATGCGCAGCGTCATCCCTCGCGGGACGAAGGCGCCGAAGGACTGGCCGGCGGAACCGGTGAAGGTGATGTCGATCGTCCCCGGCTCGAGACCCTCGTTGCCGTAGCGCTTGGCGATCTCATAGCCGGTCAACGTCCCGACGGTCCGATCACGGTTGGAGATGCCCACACGGATCGCCACTGGCGTTCCCGACTCGATAGCAGGGCGGACGGCGTCAGCGAAGGAGACGTCCAACGCCTTGTCGAGACCGTGGTCCTGACCCTGGGTCTGACGGGTGGCAACCCCCTCGATCGGGCTCGGAGCCACGAGGAGCGGCGAAAGGTCGAGGCCCTTGGCCTTCCAGTGGTCCACGGCCTTCATGGCGTCGAGCAGGTCGGTCCGCCCGATGGCCTCTTCAAGGCTGCGCAGGCCAAGCGTGGCGAGGATCTCTCGGATCTCCTCGGCGATGTACTCGAAGAACGTCTCGACGAACTCGGGTGTGCCGCTGAAGCGTTCACGCAGCTCAGGCCGCTGGGTGGCGATCCCCACTGGGCAGGTGTCGAGGTGACAGACGCGCATCATGATGCAGCCCGAGACCACGAGCGGTGCCGAGGCGAACCCGTACTCTTCTGCTCCGAGCAATGCGGCGATGACCACATCTCGACCGGTCTTCATCTGACCGTCGACCTGGACGACGATCCGGTCACGCAGGCCGTTAAGAATCAGGGTCTGCTGCGTCTGTCTCTTATACACATCTCCGAGCCCACGA
>CAWUMT010000170.1:0-3597 GCA_963923735.1 uncultured Acidimicrobiales bacterium | reverse complement strand
TGGCAATGAGGATGGTCACTTGGAAGATGTAGGAGATGACGACTTGAGCGACCTTTCCGATGAAATAGGCCGCCGGCGGCATCGGCGTCCCCGCAAGGCGCTTGAGCGCCCCTGAGTCTCGTTCCATCGGGATGGTGATGGCCAAGTTCTGGAAGGCCGTATAGACCACGCCTGACGCGATGATCCCCGCTGTGAAGTACTGCGAGAAGGAGACGCCAGGGATCACGTCCTTGCTGAAGACCGATCCGAAGATCAACAGCAGGAGGACGGGAAAGAAGATGGTGAAGACCAGTCCCTGGCGGTTGCGGAACAATGAGCGGATCTCAAGCTTCGACCGGGAAGAGCTGATGGTGAGCAGACGACTCACGAGGATGCTCCGTCTGCTTCATGGATCAAGCGGAGATACACGTCCTCGAGGGTGGGTTTGGTCACCGTGAGATCCGGCAGTGCTCCGAACTCGCCCATCAGCTGAGCGACCCGCTGATCCGGTCGATCGGTCTGCTCTTCGACCACCAATCCGTCCGGATTACGCCATCGAACCGTTGCCAGATCGTGATCTCGAGAGCCGATCTTCTGTGGAGCTCCCTGCGCCATGATCCGACCAGCCCCAATGATCGCGACGTCATCGGCGAGCGCTTCGGCTTCATCGAGATAATGCGTGGTGAGCACGATCGTGGTGCCCTCCGCCTTGAGCCCCTCGATCATCGACCAGAACTGTCGTCGAGCCTCGGCATCGAATCCCGTGGTCGGCTCGTCGAGGAAAAGCAGCTCGGGTCGACCGACGATGCCGAGACCTACATCGAGACGGCGTCGTTGTCCCCCTGAGAGATCTTTGACTCGAGCCTTGCCACGATCCTCGAGCCCGATCAGCGTGAGTACCTCACCAGGAGTTCTCGCAGTTGGGTAGAGGATGCCAAAGGCCTCGAGCACCTCATTGCAACTGAGGTCCTTCACATCAGTTGAGGTCTGGAGCACGATACCGATGCGGGCCTTCCAAGCGGCACTCGGTGAAGCAGGATCCGTACCAAGGACGGAGATCTCGCCTCCGGATCGGCTTCGGTAGCCTTCCAGAATCTCCACCGTGGTGGTCTTTCCAGCTCCATTGGGGCCCAGTAGTGCTGTGCAGGAACCGCGTTGCACCTCGAGGGAAAGTCCCTTGAGAACCTCACGGTCGCCATACGACTTGGTCAGGTTTTCAACATGAATTGCCGCTGCCACGGGGTCATCTTCCTTCCCTCCGCAGCGAGCGAGGGGGACCCTTCGATCAACCCGCCTGTTTCGCCACGGCATCTGCCGCGGCGGCCGCGGCATCGGGATCTCCCAAGTAGCCCGAAGAGAGGACCTTCATCTGATGGTCGAGCTCATAGCGGAAGGGAATGCCGGTGGGGATCTCGAGGCCGACGATGTCGTCGTCACTGATGCCGTCGAGCTCCTTGCGCAGGGCGCGCAGTGAGTTGCCGTGGGCGACGACCAGGACTGCGCCTCCTTTGGCCGCCTCGGCGGTGAGGTCGGGGATGATCGAAGACTCGAAGTAGGGGAGCGTGCGGGCCACGACGTCCTTCAGGCACTCTGTGGCCGGGAGGAGCTCGGTCGGCACGTCGCGATATCGAGGGTCTGCACCGGGGAGGCGGGGATCCCCTGCAGGGATGGCCGGCGGTGGGGTGTCGAAGGAGCGGCGCCAGATCTTGACCTGCTCGGCTCCGTACTGCTCGGTGGTCTCGACCTTGTTCTTGCCTTGGAGGTCGCCGTAGTGGCGCTCGTTGAGCCGCCAGTCGCGCTTGGCCGGGATCCAGAGGCGGCCCATGGACTCGAGTGCCAGGTTTGCAGTGCGGATGGCCCGGGTGAGCAGCGAGGTGTGGAGCACCCGCACGTCAACCCCCGCTTCGGCGAGGAGCCGGCCGGCCTCGGCTGCCTCGGAGCGGCCCTGGTCGGTGAGGTCCACGTCCTCCCAGCCGGTGAAGAGGTTCAGGGCATTCCACTCGGACTGGCCATGGCGCAGGAGGATCAACTCGGGCATGGGCCGAGCGTATCCATGGGCTCGATCACCCGCCAGATGGGGGAATTCTAAGAAGTCACTAAACAACCTTTACAAGACCCCTATCAAGTTTGCTATCCTTGGATCCGTGGCCCCCGATGGGCCTCAAGTCGAGAACACAACCAACCAAGAAGCAGAGAAGAAGGAACAAGGAATCATGGCCAAGGCAGTCGGAATCGACCTCGGCACCACCAACTCGGTGGTCTCAGTACTGGAGGCGGGCGAGCCCACCGTCATCCCCAACGCAGAAGGGCAGCGCACCACCCCCTCGGTGGTCGGCTTCTCCAAGACGGGCGAGGTGCTCGTCGGCGAGGTGGCCAAGCGCCAAGCCATCACCAATCCGGATCGCACCGTGCGGTCCGTCAAGCGCCACATGGGCACCGGATGGACCATCGACATCGATGGCAAGGCCTACACCTCTCAGGAGATCTCGGCCCGCATCTTGATGAAGCTCAAGCGTGATGCCGAGGCCTACCTCGGCGACACCGTCAATCAGGCCGTGATCACCGTGCCGGCCTACTTCGACGACGCCCAGCGCACCGCCACCAAGGAGGCGGGACAGATCGCCGGTCTTGAGGTGCTGCGCATCATCAACGAGCCCACCGCGGCAGCGTTGGCCTACGGCCTCGACAAGGACACTGCCGAGCAGACCGTGCTGGTCTTCGACTTGGGTGGTGGCACCTTCGACGTCTCGGTGCTCGAGATCGCCGACGGCGTCTTCGAGGTCAAGTCGACTTCGGGAGACACCAAGCTCGGTGGTGACGACTGGGACGACGCCATCATGGAGTGGCTGGTCAAGACCTTCAAGGACACCGAGGGCGTTGACCTCTCTGCCGACAAGATGGCCGTGCAGCGACTCAAGGAGGCCGCGGAGAAGGCCAAGATCGAGCTCTCCGCAGTGCAGGAGACGAACATCAATCTCCCCTTCATCACGGCCACGGCCGAGGGTCCCAAGCACCTGGATCTCACGCTGACCCGTGCGAAGTTCAACGAGCTCACCGCCAGCCTCGTCGAGCGCTGCGTCGGCCCCTTTGAGACCGCGATCAAGGACGCTGGTCTTTCGACCTCCGACATCGACCACGTGGTCATGGTCGGTGGTTCGACCCGCATCCCTGCGGTCTCCGAGCTGGTCCAGCGCCTCACGGGCAAGGAGCCGAACAAGTCGGTGAACCCCGATGAGGTCGTTGCCATCGGCGCCGCGGTCCAGGCTGGTGTGCTCAAGGGAGAGGTCAAGGATGTCCTGCTCCTCGACGTGACGCCGCTGAGCCTCGGAATCGAGACCAAGGGTGGTGTCATGCACCGTCTCATCGAGCGCAACACCACCATTCCGACCAAGCGCTCTGAGGTGTTCACCACTGCAGACGACAACCAGCCTTCGGTGGAGATCCACGTCCTTCAGGGCGAGCGCGAGATGGCGATGTACAACAAGACCTTGGGCAAGTTCCAGCTGGTCGACATCCCGCCCGCACCTCGGGGCATCCCTCAGATCGAAGTGGTCTTCGACATCGACGCCAACGGCATCGTGCACGTCAGCGCTGAGGACCGGGCCACGGGCAAGACCC
>CAWUMT010000169.1:0-3638 GCA_963923735.1 uncultured Acidimicrobiales bacterium | reverse complement strand
AGTGAGGTGGGAGAGCCCGTCGGCCCGGAAGAGCACCCGACGCTTGATGGCCCGCCCGTCGAGCCCCACGTAGCCGCCGAGGTCTCGGAAGTTGACTGCGCCCTCCAAGGGGATGTGGCGGTCAGCGGGCAGGGGAGGGAGGCGGTCGGTCACGGGGGTGATGCTACACATCGCCACCCAGAAATTGCCTAGGGGACCGGCTGCCCCCACAGGGCCATCCATCGGCCCAGGTCCTCTTCGAAGGGGAGGTCCGTGCCGATGGTCGAGCGCAGCCGGAGCTCCGCCTCGTTGTCTCGGGTGTGCTCGCCTTCGGGGCAGAAGGGATAGAAGGTGCCGCGCTTGTAGAGATACACGAGCCACAGGCGCTTGGCCAAACTGTCGGCATCCTTGGCGGGCTTCAAGCCGAAGACGCTACAGAGCAGTTGGTCACCCCAGCCGTTCTCGAGGATCAGGGTGTTGGCCTGATGCACGCGCGTTGCCAGGTCCACGAGGTCAGTTCCCTCGATGATGAGCCAGCGATACCCGAGGTCGTCTTCCTTTGCCTCCATCGCGGGGGTGGAGGGGTCCTCGTCGTCGAGCTCGAGGATCTTGGCAACTTGGGCCTGCATGTCCGCAGGCGCCTGTCCTGCGGGCGGCCGCCAACAGATCCCTGCGTAGCCCGAGGTGACGAGTCCTGCGCCGGTCTCAAGGGTGATGGCGGCCGAGGGGAGCGAGAACAGCGCGTCGAGCTTGGGTGGGACCGGGGCAGTCCGGCCCTTGAGGATGTCGAAGAGGCCCACGAGGCTCAGGCAGCCGAGCCCATCTGACGCTCGAGGTCCTCGAGCTGGGCGAGGCGACGCTCGAGCGTGGGGTGGGTGGAGAACAGGTTCGAGAGCGAGAGGTCCTGGTTGCCACTGATGGCGGGAGTGAAGAAGAAGGCGTTGAAGGCCTGGGCCTGACGCAGGTCCCGCTGGGGGATCTTCGACATGTCCCCGGTGATCTTGACCAGCGCGGAAGCCAAGGCCGAGGGCCGACGGGTGAGGATCGCCGCCGAGCGGTCTGCGGCGAGCTCGCGATAGCGAGACAGCGCTCTGGTCAGTACGAAGCTGATGGCGTAGACGACGATCGAGACCAGCATGATGATCAGCTCTGCGGCGGCACCGCCGCCCTCGCGGTCGTCGCCGCCCGAGAAGATCGAGGACCACATGGCGATCCGGGTCAAGAGGCCCGCGATCATGCCCACGCTCGAGGCGATGGTCATCACGGCCACGTCGCGATGGGCGATGTGGGAGAGTTCATGGGCGAGCACGCCTTCGAGCTCGGATTCGTTCAGACGCCCCTGGATCCCGGTGGTGACGCACACCACGGCCTTCTTGGGGCTGCGTCCGGTGGCGAAAGCGTTGGGCATGTCGGTGTCGGCGACCGCCACCCGAGGCTTGGGCATCTCAGCCATCGCGCAGAGCCGATCGATCATCGCGTGGAGCTGGGGGGCCTCTTCAGGGCTGACTTCTTTGCCGCCCATCCCGAAGAGGGCGATCTTGTCGGAGAACCAGTACTGCCCGAAGATGATCAGGGCCTCGAAGATGATGATGAAGGTGAAGCTCACCCCCACTGCGAAGAGCACTGAGCCGATGATCGCCCAGAGGACGACCAGCATCAGGCCGGTGAAGAACATCCGCAGGGTCAGCCCCTTGTCGGAGGAGATGTTCTTGGCGTAGGCCATCGCTACTTCGACTCCTCGCCCGAGCCGATCTCGGGGTTGGCCACCTGGGCCTTGAGCGCCGCGAGCTCTGCGTCCACGCTCGATGACGCGGAGGCCTGGTCGAGCTGTGCCTGGATGTCATCGACGGGCTTGGAGAGGTCGGTCAGCGCCCCTGAGGCGAGCAGCTCGTCCATCGCACCGGCACGTGCCTGCATCTGAGCGATCTTGTCCTGGGCCCGAGACATGGCCTGGCCTGCGTCGGACATCGAGTCCGAGATCCCTGTGACGGCCTCGCCGATGCCCGCTTGAGCCTCCGCCGCGGTGTAGGTGGCCTTGATGGTCTCCTTGCGGGTGCGGAACTCCTCGACCTGGACCTGGAGCTTCTGGGAGGTGTCGATCAACTTCTGCTCCTGCTCGGCCACCTGGTCGTGCTGGGTCTTCAGATCATCGAGCTGGGTGGCCAGTGCGGCACGTCGGGTGAGCGCCTCGCGGGCGAGGTCCTCGTTGCCCTGCTCGAGTGCGGCCTTGGCCTGGGTCTGGAGCTTGTCGGCCTGCTTCTGGATCTCGGCTGCCTGAAGCTCGATGCGCTTGCGAGCCGTGGCCACGTCGGCGACGGCCTTGCGGACCTTGGTCAGGTTCTCGAGCTGGGTCTCGTAGGAGAGATCGAGCGTCTCGCGTGGATCTTCGTACTTGTCCAGGGTCTTGTTGGCCTTGGCCTTGAAGATCGAACCCATTCGCTTGAACACACCCGCCACGGGGCCTCCTTGTTCGTGAACCGGCTCAAGCCTAGAGGGAGGGGTCACCCACCGGGATGCGGCGCCGGAAGTGTCCGCTAGGGTCCCGATCCATGGCTGAGCAGCGCTGCGTGATGACCGTCCACGCCCACCCGGACGATGAATCATCAAAAGGTCCCTGCACGATTGCCAAGTACCAGGCCGACGGGGTCCGCACCGTGCTCGTGTGCTGCACCGGAGGCGAGGAGGGCGACATCCACAACCCCGCCGTCGTCCTCGCTGAGGGTGAATCGCTCGGCCAGCGTCGTCGGGCCGAGCTCGAGGCTGCTTGCGAGATCATCGGGTACGACCGGCTGATCTGGCTCGGCTATCGCGATTCGGGCATGCCCGACTCTGAGGCCAACGCACGCCCTGAGGCGTTCGCCAATGCACCGCTCGACGAGGCGGTCTCCCGTCTGGTCGCCTCGATCCGCAAGGAACGGCCTCAGGTCCTCATCTGCTACCCCGACGCGCAGCATGAGTATCCCCATCCTGACCACCTCCGGGTCCATGAGATCGCCTGGGCGGCCTTCGACGCCGCAGCGGATCCCGACTACCACCGTGAGCTCGGAGCAGCCCACGAGGTGGCGAAGCTCTATTACACCGTCTGGCCGGCCAAGCGGATGCTCGGGCTCCACGAGGCCTATCTCGAGCGCGGCCTCGAGTCGCCGTACTCCAAAGAGTTCCTCGAGCGCTTCAGCCGCGCCGAGCCGTTCACCACGACCATCGACATCACCGGCTTCGAGCGGATCCGCGACGAGGCGCTCCTGGCGCACGCCACGCAGATCGACCCCGAGTCGAAGTGGTGGTTCGGTCTCCCCGAGGACGTCCGTGACGCCGTGCACCCCTTCGAGCACTACCGCCTGGCGCGCTCGAGGGTGGGCGAGATCGACGTGGTCGAGACGGACCTCTTCGAGTTGTTGGACGCTCAGTAAGAACGAGCGACGATGGCCACGAGGCCATCTTCGTCGCCCGAATCGGGCAACGATCCGTCTGCACGCTGCAGGCAGCGCACCGAGAGAGTCTTCTCGTTGAGCTTGGCCTCGCCCTCGGGGCCGATCGCCGACCACGCCAGTCGGGCGAAGCCGGTCGTGCCGGCCTCCATGGCCTCGGCGAGCGTGGTCACCTCGGCGGTCCGCTCCTCGCGTCGAGCGATCGAGGAGGCCAGCAGGTTCGCCTGGATC
>CAWUMT010000168.1:0-3708 GCA_963923735.1 uncultured Acidimicrobiales bacterium | reverse complement strand
TTCCGCGAAATCGTCACGCCGATGCGCTCGATCCCCTCATTCAACAACCTCGAGGCCCGCATGGACCTGATGGACCGGATGTTCATTCAGGCCATCGTGAACTTCCCCACCCTCGCCTCGGTCCTCGAGGTGAACTTCATGGACGACCCCATCGCCACCCAGGTGATGATCCACGCCTTCAACGAGTGGATGTATGACGACTGGAAGTTCAACCACGCCGACCGCGTCTTCTCGACCCCGGTGATGAACCTCGCCACCGCCGAGGGCGCCGTCAAGGAGCTTGAGTGGGCGCTCGAGCGTGGGGCCAAGACCGTGCTGGTCCGCCCTGCCCCCGTCGCCGGCTACCGCGGCACCAAGTCCCCCTTCCTCGAGGAGCTCGACCCGTTCTGGGCCCGCATCCAGGAGGCCGGCATCCCGGTGATGTTCCACGCCTCGGACTCTGGCTACACCAAGTACGCGAATGACTGGCGCGGTTCGGACGCCGAGATGCGTCCCTTCGAGCCTGACGTCTTCTCCTCGATGTCCCAGAACCACCGCCCGATCATCGACACGGTGCTCTCGGCCATCGGTCACGGCATGCTCTCGCGCTTCCCTGAGGTGCGCATCGCCAGCATCGAGAACGGCTCGGCGTGGATCACCTGGGTGGTCGAGCAGCTCAAGCTCCAGTACTCAAAGACCCCGCAGTACTTTGCCGAGCACCCGCTCGACGTGCTCAAGCGCTCGCTCTACGTGGCCCCCTACTGGGAGGACGACCTGAACCCGCTGGCCGACGCCATCGGCTTCGACCACATCTTGTTCAACTCGGACTGGCCGCACCCCGAGGGCATTGCGGACCCCAACGAGTACGCCGTCTACATCAAGGATGAGGTTGGCCTCTCCGACGCCGAGGTCGCCGCCGTCATGGGCGAGAACATGTTCCGCCTCATGGGTGTCGCTGCCTAAGCCCACGCACACACCGGGCTTCGTGCCCGACAGATCCACACCACACCCCGGTCGATGCTTCGGCCGGGGTGTGGTGTTCTCTCACGACCCTCAGGCGCCGTGCTCGCCGATCTCCTCGAGGTCGGGCACGGGTCCCTCGACGGCGTCGCCCTCGACACCGGGGGCGAGCACGAACCAGCAGGCGGCGCCCACCAGCAGTCCCACGATGCCCACGGCCCAGGCCGAGGCGTGCACACCGGCCACGAAGGCCTCCTTCGAGGCCGCGACCACCTGGTGATAGAGGTTGGGCGGCGCGTCACGGATGGTCAGTGCGTTGGCAAGGGAGACCTTGGCCTCGGGCAGATACTTCGCCGCGCTCCCCGTCAGGTCCTTGGTCAGGTGTGCGCTGTAGCTCGAGGCGATGAGCGAGCCGACCACGGCGACGCCGAGGGCCCCGCCGAGCTGGCGCGTGGTGCTCTGGGCTCCCGAGGCCATGCCGGCGTGCTCAGGCTTGACCGAGGTCATCACCATGCCGGTGGTCGGCGCCGACATCAGACCGATGCCGATGGCCATGAGGACTGCTTGGACGTAGAACATCGGATAGCCGCCGGTGACCGGCAGCAGGCCGGTGGCCACTGCACTGAGCACCACGATGACCATGGTCAGCGTGAGCGTGAGGCGTGGGCCGATGGAGGCGAACAGCCGGGGGCCGATCGGCGAGCAGACCGTGAGGACGACGGCCGTGGGGATCATCAGGACTCCGGCTTTGAGTGCGGAGTTGCCCATCACCATCTGGAGGTACTGCCCCGTGCCGAAGCCCTGACCGAAGGAGACGAAGTACTGGGTGGCCACCACCGTCACACCGATCGTGAAGCGCGGGATGGTGAAGAGTCGCACGTCGATGAGCGGGTGCTCCCGGGAGCGCTCCCAGGCGATGAACCCGAAGAGCGCGGCCAGGCTGATGGCGAACGCGCCGAGCACCCAAGGGTCGGACCATCCACGCTGCGGACCTTCGATGAGCCCGCCGATGAGCAGACCGGCGAAGACGATGGAGAGCAGCGCCCCGGTGGTGTCGAAGCGGCCGGCGCGCTGGCCCTCGAAGTGCGGCACACCGAGATAGACGGCCACGCCGACGAAGACGATCAACGGCACGTTCGACCAGAACAAGGCCGCCCAGGAGAAATGAGCGAGGATCAGCCCGGCGATCAACGGCGAGACGATGGCGGTGGCCGCACCCGCCCCGGCCCAGATGCCGAAGGCCTTGCGGGTCTTCTCCTCATCGCCGGCGTACGCGTTGGTGACGAGCGAGAGCGTCATGGGCATCACGCCCGCTGCGCCGATGCCCATCAGGCATCGTGCAGCGATGAGCTCAGTCGTCGTCGTGGCCAGAGCCGCCATGACCGAGAAGATCGTGAAGAGCACGAGGCCCCCGAGGAGCACCTCGCGTGGACCGAAGCGGTCACCCAGGTAGCCGGCGACCAAGAGGAAGCAGGCGAAGGTAAGGGCGTAGCCGTCCACGATCCACTCAAGCCCGGTGTTGGAGGAGTGGAGCGACTGGGCAATCTGGGGGATGCCCATTGAGACGAAGGTGATGTTGACCGTGATGACGATCAGGGCCAGCGAGGCCAGACCGAGCACCATCCCCGGCCGCATGCTCTTCGCCATCGTCTTCCCCCTCGTTCGCTTCGGGTCTAGCACCGGGCACCTTCGCCCTGCTCAGGCGCTCGCTTACTCGTGGTGGTGCAGCACCTCAAGGTCGGGAACCACCTCGTCGAGAACCGCCCCTTCGTACTTCGGCGACAGGATCACCCACGCCGCGATCCCGACCACCACGGAGATCACGGCCAAGGCCCATCCGGAGAGTCGGATGGCGTCCATGAACGCGCTCTTCGACGCTCGACCGATGAGGTCGTAGAGATGGCTCGGGGCGTCTCGGATCTCAAGGGCCGCGGCCAGCGAGCTCTTGGCGCGGTCGATGAATGGTGCCGCTGCGGTCCCACTCAACGATTTGGTGAGATGCGACGAGTACGTGGTGGCCACGATGGAGCCGACCATGGCAATCCCGAGGGCGCCACCGAGCTGACGGGTCGTGCTCTGCGCTCCGGAGGCCATGCCAGAGTGCTCCGGCTTGACCGAGCCCATGACCATGGTGGTGGTCCCTGCGGCCATCAGGCCGATCCCCGTGCTCATCAGCACCGAAGAGGCGAAGTACATCGGCAACCCACCACTCACCGTCAACAGCGCCATGGCGATGCTCGAGAGCGTCATCACGGCCATGGCCACGGTGATGGCTCGGCGAGCACCCACCCAGGTGAAGAACCGCGCCCCGACGGGCGAGAAGATCGTGATGGCGATCGCCGCAGGGATCCCCAGGAGCCCTGCTCGCAACGGGGAGTTCCCGAGCACGAGCTGGACGTACTGGGTCACCCCGAAGCCCTGGCCGAAGCCCACGAGGTACTGCGTCGCCACCGCAGCCACCCCGAGGGCGAAGCGAGGGATGCCGAAGAGCCGGACCTCGATCAAGGGCTCGTCATGTCGTCGCTCCCAGGCGATGAAGGCGGCGAGGGAGGCGAGGCTCAAGATGAAGCCACCCACGACCACCGAGTCGCCCCACCCGCGCTGAGGTCCCTCGATGAGGGAGGCCACCAAGAGGCCTGCGAAGAGGATTGAGAGGACCGAGCCGACCACGTCGAAGCGGCCGGAGCGATGACCTTCGAACTTCGGCACGAAGAAGAGCACGGTGATGAAGGCGGCAATGGTGAAGGGCACGTTGCACCAGAACAGCGA